>NZ_JAMHKS010000078.1:300000-559167 GCF_025566055.1 Leclercia tamurae | reverse complement strand
CCGTGGCATCCATACCGGCCTTTCCGGCAAGATAGTGACGTACGGCCGCAAGTTTTACAGCAGAAGAATGTTTCATAAACTGCACCCTCAGATGTCAGATCGTGTCCAACATTTTGGGTGCAGTTCATAGCCGCCACCCGGCGCACAGGCCGCACCGAATTAATGGTGCAACATCTCCTCCACCACCTGCTTTGTATACATTTCGTTTGGATAATAGGTCGGCCAGTTATCCATCTCTTTTAATAACGCCTCGTGGGAGGTGTTACCCATAAAGATATGGAAATGGGCAGACTGGCGCGGACCGATGGTGTGGTCGCTGAACTGGACAAACTTCGGTGCCTTGCTGCTGGCGTCCTTACATTCAAACAGGTAACGCACGCCCTTCTTGCCGGAGGCATAGGTCAGGATCTTGTAGCCGTTAGAGACATATTCACAGCGGCTGACGTTTTTCCCGGTGTGGAACTCCATCACATTGTTCTCAATGCCGATGGTCTCCACGTCGGTGGCGTAGCCGGTGCGGTAATAGGCTTTCACCTGGTCAAAGGTTTTGCTGTTGTCTTTCTCGACTTTCTTTTTGAATACCGGGTCGAGATCGCCGCTCAGCAGGAACGGATAGACCGACTGCCAGACGCCGTCCCAGTTGGAGAGCGGCCGATCCTTTACGTCTTTGTCGTCAAACACGCCGTTGGCTGCTTTTTGTTCCGCCTCGGTCATCTGGTGGCCGTGCGAGTGGGCATACAGCTGGCCGCTGACCAGCAGCGCCCCCAGAGTCATTGCATATTTACCAATAGGTCCTGCCAAGATAACGTCCTCACTCCATTTTAAAGAGTTTTGAATGTTATATTATAACATACCGCAAAACAACTCCGTTAAATCGCCACCAGACCGCGAACGCCCTCCTGTTCCATATCCTCCCCGCGGCCGCGCTGGATGATGCTGCCCCGGGACATCAGCAGATAGCTGTCGGCAAGCTCGGCGGCGAAGTCGTAAAACTGCTCTACCAGCAGGATCGCCATGTCGCCCCGATTGGCCAGCTGGCGGATCACCTGACCAATCTCCTTAATCACCGAGGGCTGAATCCCCTCCGTCGGCTCATCAAGAATCAACAGTTGAGGACGACTCGCCAGCGCCCGGCCAATCGCCAGCTGCTGCTGTTGCCCGCCCGAGAGATCGCCCCCCCGGCGCTGCTTCATCTCCTGCAATACCGGAAACAGCTGCCAGATCTCCTCCGGCACCTGCTTCGCCTCGCGCGCCGAAAAACGTGACAGCCCGAGCAGCAGATTCTCCTCCACCGTCAGGCGGGGAAAGATCTCCCGCCCCTGAGGCACATAGGCCACCCCGGCCTGCACCCGCTGATGTGGTCTGGCGTGGGTAATGGGTTTGCCCTGCCAGAGGATCTCCCCGTTGCGCGCCGGGATCAGCCCCATCAGGCATTTCAGCAGCGTGGTTTTGCCCACCCCGTTACGCCCCAGCAGGCAGGTGATTTCCCCGGACAGCGCCTCAAAGCTGACCCCGCGCAGGATGTGGCTCCCGCCGTAATACTGATTCAGTTCGTTAACCTGTAGCATCCGCGCTCCTTAGCGTCCGAGATAGACTTCAATCACCTGCTCGTTGGCCTGAACCTCGCGCAGCGAGCCCTCAGCCAGCACCCGGCCCTGATGTAATACGGTGACGTGATCGGCAATGGTTTCGACAAAGCCCATGTCATGTTCCACCACCATCAACGAGTGCTTCCCCGCCAGAGTGCGAAACAGTTCGGCGGTGTACTCGGTTTCAGCGTCGGTCATCCCGGCGGCCGGTTCGTCGAGCAGCAGCAGATGCGGCTCCTGCACCAGCAGCATGCCGATCTCCAGGAACTGCTTCTGACCGTGCGACAGCAATCCCGCCCGGCGATGGCGCTCCGCGCCGAGGCGCAGCAGGCTCAGCATCTCGTTGATCCTGTCCCCCTGCTCGCTGCTCAGCCGGGCGCGCAGGCTGGCCCACACCGATTTATCCCCCTTCATCGCCAGCTCGAGGTTCTCCCACACCGTCAGGGCCTCAAATACCGTCGGCTTCTGAAACTTGCGCCCGATACCCTGCCGGGCAATGGCTATGGAATCCAGGGTGGTGAGATCCGTGGACTGATCGTATATCGCCCGCCCGCTCTGGGGCCGCGTTTTGCCGGTGATGACGTCCATCAGCGTGGTTTTTCCCGCGCCGTTGGGACCGATCACGCAGCGCAACTCGCCCACGCCAATATTGAGCGACAGATCGGTCAACGCCTTAAAACCGTCAAAGCTGACGTTAATCCCCTCCAGCTGTAGCACCGGGTCGGTCTGGTCGCGGTAGCGATCCCCGGGCAGCTGGCGGGTAAATAATTGCTCGCTCATTACTGGTCTCCTTTGCGGAACAGTCCCGTTACGCCGCGGGGTAAGAACAGCGTGACCGCGATAAAGATCAGCCCAAGGAACAGCTGCCAGTACTCCGGCATCGCCACGGTGAAGACGCTTTTTGCCCCGTTGACCAGCGCGGCGCCCATCACCGGGCCGATCAGCGTCCCGCGTCCGCCAAGCGCTACCCAGATTGCCGCTTCGATGGAGTTGGTCGGCGACATCTCGCCGGGGTTGATGATCCCCACCTGCGGGACGTACAGCGCCCCGGCCAGCCCGCACAGCACCGCGGATAAGGTCCAGACCAGCAGCTTAAACCCGCGGGGATCGTAGCCGCAGAAGGTCAACCGGTTTTCCGCGTCGCGCACCGCGGTCAGGATGCGGCCAAACTTACTTTTTGCCAGCGCGTAGCCCACTCCCAGCGATGCCGCCAGCAGCAGCACGGTGGCAATAAACAGGGCGATGCGCGTCGAGGTGGCGGTGACCGAAAAGCCCAGCAGCGTGGTAAAGCCGGTAAAGCCGTTGTTGCCGCCAAAGCCGGTTTCATTGCGGAAGAACAGCAGCATCCCGGCGAAGGTCAGCGCCTGGGTCATGATCGAGAAATAGACCCCTTTGATTTTTGAGCGGAAGGCAAACCAGCCGAACAGCAGCGCCAGCAGGCCCGGCACCATCACGATCAGCACCAGCGCCCAGGCAAAATGCTGGGTGCCCCACCAGAACCAGGGCAGCTCGCTCCAGGAGAGAAACGACATAAAGGCCGGGAGGCCGTCCCCCGCAGCCTGGCGCATCAGGTACATCCCCATGGCGTAGCCGCCGAGGGCAAAGAACAGGCCGTGGCCCAGGGACAACATGCCGGCGTAGCCCCAGACCAGATCCAGCGCTACGGCGACAATGGCGTAGCAGAGGATTTTGCCCACCAGGGTCAGCATCCAGGTGGAGACCGCCAGCGGATGCGTGGCGGGCAGCAGGGCCAGAAACGGCAGCACCAGCAGTGCGGCGAGAAGCAGGCCGAGGAGTATCGGTACGCTGCGCGGCGCTCTCCGCGCCAGGGTTAAGGTCAGTGGCTGGCTCATCAGTCGATTACCCTCCCTTTCAGTGCAAACAAGCCCTGAGGACGCTTCTGAATAAACAGAATGATCGCCACCAGAATCACGATTTTGCCGAGTACGGCCCCCATCTGCGGCTCGAGGATCTTATTGAAAATCCCCAGCCCAAAGGCGGCCGCCACGCTACCGGCCAGTTGACCCACGCCGCCGAGCACCACCACCAGGAAGGAGTCGATGATATAGCCCTGGCCCAGCTCCGGCCCGACGTTGCCCAGCTGCGACAGCGCCACCCCGCCGAGACCAGCAATCCCGGAACCCAGCCCGAAGGCCAGCATATCGACGCGCCCGGTGGGCACCCCGCAGCAGGCCGCCATGCTGCGGTTTTGCGTCACCGCCCGCACGTTGAGCCCCAGCCGGGTTTTGTTGAGGATCAGCCATGTGAAAAACAGCACCAGCAGCACAAAGCCCAGCACCACCAGCCGGTTCCACGGCAGAATCAGGCTGGCATAGACCTGCACGCCGCCGGAGAGCCACGCCGGGTTAGCGACCTCGAGGTTTTGCGCCCCGAAGATCATGCGCACCAGCTGGATCAGCATCAGGCTGATACCCCAGGTCGCAAGCAATGTTTCCAGGGGGCGGCCATAGAGGTGGCGGATCACCGTGCGCTCCAGCGCCATGCCTACGCCAGCGGTGAGCGCGAACGCCACCGGCAGCGCCACCAGCGGGTAGAAGGTGAGCCACTGTGGGGTAAACTGCGCCATCGCCTGCTGCACCATCCAGGTGGCGTAGGCCCCGAGCATCAGCATTTCGCCGTGGGCCATGTTGATCACCCCCAGCAGGCCGTAGGTGATCGCCAGGCCGAGCGCGGCGAGCAGCAGAATGGAGCCCAGCGACAGACCCATAAACGCCTGGCCCAGCAGGTCGCTGATGGTCTGACGGTGTTGGATCTGACGCAGGCTTTCCGCGGCGGCTTCCCGCACGCCAGCGTCCGGCTCGGTCTGCGCATGGGTATATGGCAGCAGCCGGGACTGCACCTCCGGGTCGCTCGACTCGCCCAACAGCGTGACGGCCTGCTGGCGCACCGCTGGCTGGGTACTGGTCAGTTGCAGGCTGGCAACGGCCAGGCTCAGCACCTGACGCACCGCGTCATCGCTCTCGCTTGCCAGCTGACGCTGTAAAAAAGGCAACATCTGCGGCTGGGGATCGCGCTGGAGTTGCTTCGCCGCCGCCAGCCTTTCAGTGACACTGTCACCTGTCAGCTGGTGGGTGGCGAGCGCCGTGGCGGCCAGCACCCGCAGGCGGTTGGTGAGCCGCACGGCTTTGGTGGCCCCCTCGGGCTGGGCGGCTTCACCGAGAGCGGTTAAGACGCCGTTTTCCCGGGTGAAGGCCTGCTTATGGGTATCGACAAAGACATTTTCCTGCTGTAAGGCGCGCAGCAGCGCCAGCCGGGCGGGATCGGGCGCGGCGGCCCACTGCTCGAGCAGTACCGCCTGCTGGCTGCGGCTGGCAGCGACAAAGTTATCGGCGTCCGTTGCCTGTGCCATCCCTGGCAGCAGTCCGGCAAGCCATACGAGAGCGAAGATCATGCGCATGACGTTCATGGCTTTACCTCTTTATGATCCGGATTCAGTTGCTGGCGGTTTTGATCGGAGTGTCGGGCTTTTTGTCATTCCCGGCGATGTACGGGCTCCACGGCTGGGCGCGCACCGGGGCTTCGGTCTGCCACACGACGTTGAACTGGCCATTACCCTCGATCTCGCCAATCATCACCGGCTTATGCAGGTGGTGGTTGGTGGCATCCATGGTCAGGGTGAAGCCCGACGGCGCTTTGAAAGACTGACCGGCCATCGCGGCACGCACTTTATCCACGTCGGTGGTACCCGCTTTCTCTACCGCCTGGGCCCACATGTGGATCCCCACGTAGGTGGCTTCCATCGGATCGTTGGTCACCACCGTGCCGGCGTTCGGTAGCTTCTGCGCTTTGGCCCAGTTTTTATACGTGGCGACGAAGGTCTGGTTGGCCGGGTTATCCACGGACTCGAAGTAGTTCCACGCCGCCAGGTTGCCCACCAGCGGTTTGGTATCGATGCCGCGCAACTCCTCTTCACCCACCGAGAAGGCGACGACCGGCACGTCGGTGGCTTTTACACCCTGGTTAGCCAGCTCTTTGTAGAACGGCACGTTAGAGTCACCGTTAATGGTAGAGACCACCGCGGTTTTGCCTGCGGCGGAGAATTTCTTGATGCTGGCGACAATGGTCTGATAATCGCTGTGACCGAACGGGGTGTAGACCTCTTCGATGTCTTTATCCTGAACGCCTTTCGAGTGCAGGAAAGCGCGGAGAATTTTGTTGGTGGTACGCGGGTAAACGTAGTCAGTGCCCAGCAGGAAGAAGCGTTTCGCCTCGCCGCCGTCTTCGCTCATCAGGTACTCCACCGCCGGGATGGCCTGCTGGTTAGGTGCGGCACCGGTGTAGAAGACGTTCGGCGACATCTCTTCCCCTTCGTACTGCACCGGGTAGAACAGCAGACCGTTCAGCTCCTCAAACACTGGCAACACCGATTTGCGCGACACTGAGGTCCAGCAGCCAAAGACCGCCGCCACCTTATCCTGGCTCAACAGCTGACGGGCTTTCTCGGCAAACAGCGGCCAGTTGGAGGCGGGATCCACCACTACCGGCTCCAGTTTTTTGCCCAGCACCCCGCCTTTGGCGTTGATTTCGTCGATGGTCATCAGCGCCACGTCTTTCAGTGGCGTTTCAGAGATCGCCATCGTGCCGGAGAGCGAATGCATGATGCCAATCTTGATGGTGTCGGCTGCCTGCACGCTGAAACTCATCCCCATGGCCACTACGGAGGCCGATAAAGCAAAGGCTTTGATTAAGGTACGACGATGCATAATTTTCACTCCTGAAAAACAACGCTGTGCGAAATCGTCCGTTACGGCGTGGACGCAGAAAAAGCATTCAGGATTAGTCAGAGCAAAAAGGATGCCAGAATGAAAAACCAGTGGGATCAGGGAGCTGGAGAGCGTTTTAAACGCGGATGCGGATCAGAATGGCACAGCGTTGCACTTTATTAATGCAACGCTGTGGATAAGCACTTACCAGACTTCGCTGGCGATTTGCGTGACCAGGCGAACCTTATCCCACTGCTGGGCTTCGGTCAGGGCGTTGCCCTCTTCGGTGGAGGCAAAGCCGCACTGCGGGCTGAGGCAGATTTGCTCTTTCGCGACATACTTCGCCGCCTCTTCCAGACGCGCTTTCACCCCTTCCGGGTTCTCCAGCTCGCCGCTTTTGGTGGTGATCAGGCCCAGCACCACCTGCTGTTTGCCCGGACGGACAAAGCGTAACGGGGCAAAGTCGCCGCTGCGATCGTTGTCGTATTCGAGGAAGAAGGCATCGACGTTGACGGTGCCAAACAGGATTTCTGCGACCGGCTCGTAGCCCCCTTCAGAGATCCAGGTCGAGCGGAAGTTACCGCGACAGACGTGCAGCCCGATGGTCAGATCGTCCGGCTTGCCTTCAAGGGCCTTATTCAGCACGCGAGCATAGGTGCGCGCCAACTGGTCCGGATCATCCCCGCGCTCGCGGATCTGGCGACGCTGATCGTCCGAGCAGAGGTAGGCCCAGACGGTGTCATCCAGCTGCAGGTTGCGGCAACCGGCGTTATAGAAAGCGTAGATCGCATCGCGCCAGGTTTGCGCCAGGTCATCAAAGTAAACATCCAGATCCGGATAGACCGTGGCGTCGATATCCTTACGCCCGCCGCGGAAGTGCAGCACGCTCGGGCTCGGGATGGTCATCTTCGGCTGGGCGTTGCCGCTGACGCTCTGCAGATAGCGGAAGTCGTCCAGCATCGGATGGCTGCCGAACCCCAGCTTGCCGGTGACGCGCACGCCGTGGGCTTTGGTCTGCACGCCGTTGAACTGGATCCCCTGGTTCGAGTCGTAACGCTCTACGCCCTGCAGGCCATCGAAGAAATCAAAATGCCACCAGGCGCGGCGGAACTCACCGTCAGTCACCACCTGCAGGCCACAAGCGCATTGCTGCTCCACCACATGGCGAATCGCCTCGTCTTCTACCGCACGCAGCTGCTGCGCGTCGATCTCACCGCTGGCAAATTTCACCCGCGCCTGTTTGATGGCGTCAGGACGTAAAAAACTGCCTACTACATCGGCGCGGTTCGGGGCGTGTTGTCGCTGCATGCTTATCTCCTTTAACTGTCGCCAGGTAATTGCCGACTGTGATAATTCATCATTTGAACATTAGCCTTCTGGATGGCTATATGTCCAAAAGATGTCATAGCGCCCGCCTCCCGGCAAACGAGAAAAATTCATGGGTGATGAAAAAAATTCATGTTGAGCGAAAGACAAAAAAAAACCGCCAGAGACTGGCGGTAAATGCTTGCATGGATAGATTTGTATTTTGATATCTACGGACCCGGTATTCCATACCGGGCTGCGGATCCTGACCAGGTTAGCATGAGCAAGATAAATGAAGGTTAAACGAGGTTTGAGCTGGTGGACGATGACCGATAACGCGCAACAAGCCAAACCGCTGTGCAGGCCGCGACCGGCACCAGCCAGTCGAGCAGGCTGGCCAGGTTCCAGACCTGCCAGTCAAACCCGCCCCACCACGGCATGTTAGCGCGCTTACCGTGGCCAAACAGCGCGATCCAGCGGTATTCCGCCTGAGTCTGCTCCCGGGCGATAAACCACAGACAGCCCATTGCTCCACCAATGCCCCACTTGCTCAGGCTGAGGCCGCAGAGGCACTGGAGTACAACGGCGGCTAAGGCGTGCAGTAGAGGGGAGAAATCCATTATTGAGCTCAAATTTTATCGTTTATCAATGTCATTTTTCCGGCAGTAATCATGGGGATATTTGTGATTTAATCCGACCGGAACCCTTTTCGCAGCGTATGTCGTCTCAGTTATATCTTCATGCAGGATTCTGATTTGTGCTGCCTCAACCTCGTAGTTGCCCTATCAGTAGCAACGACTTTCACGGTCCAACGCGCGAGGACGCGACTGGTCTAATATGTAGCAGTCTCTAATCCTGTCATCCTTTTTTCGAATCATACAAACAATAAGGTCATTTATGAAAAAGTTAATCATGGTAGCCCTGATTGCAGGTGCAGTTTCCGGCTGTGCTCAACAATCATTTTCGGTAAATCAAGGAACAACGTTCGCGCCACAGAAAGTCACCACTCACCATTTCTTCGTTAGCGGAATCGGTCAGTCTAAGCAAATTGACGCAGCTCAGGTGTGCGGCAGTGCAGACAAAGTCGTTCGCACTGAAGTGCAGCAGACTTTTGTGAATGGCCTGCTGGGCGTTGTTACCTTTGGTATTTATACGCCGCGTGAAGCGCGCGTTTACTGCGCCAAATAAAGATTTTGTCGGCAGGGTTTATTCCTGCTGGCACGAAAAAGAGCCGGGCCTTGCGCCCGGCTCTTTTTTTAATCCTGAAAAGGCTTACGCACTCAATCCGCGATTCACCAGCATCGGCTCAATCTGCGGATCGTGCCCACGCCAAACCCGATAAAGTTCAGCTAAATCAGTGCTATTCCCACGGGACAAAATCGCCTCGCGGAATTTCTGTCCGTTTTCACGGGTCAATCCGCCCTCTTCCACGAACCACTGATAGCCGTCATCGGCCAGCATTTGGGTCCACAGATAGGCGTAATATCCGGCTGCGTAGCCGCCCCCGAAGATATGGGCGAAGTAGCTGCTGCGATAGCGCGGCGGTACAGCGGGGAGATGCAGTTGCTCCCGCTCCAGGGCTGCGGTTTCGAAGGCCTCGACATCCTCTGGCGCTTCGCTGGCGGTTAATCCGTGCCAGTTCATGTCCAGCAGCGCGGCGCTGAGCAGCTCGGTCATGTCATAGCCTTTATTAAACTGGGTCGCGCTGAGCATTTTTTCGCGCAGGGCATCGGGCATCGGCTCCCCGGTTTCATAGTGGCGGGCATAGTGGGCAAAGACCTTTGGATGGCTGGCCCAGTGCTCGTTGATTTGCGACGGGAATTCCACAAAATCGCGCGGTGTGTTGGTCCCAGAGAGCGTGGCGTAACGCTGGCTGGCAAAAAGCCCGTGCAGGGTATGACCAAACTCGTGGAACAGGGTGATGACATCATCCCAGGAGATCAGCGCCGGCTGGCCTGCGGCCGGCTTTTGATAGTTGCAGACGTTATAGATCACCGGACGCGTACCAAACTCATGGGACTGCTCGACAAAATTCCCCATCCACGCCCCGCCGCCTTTGGAGTCCCGGGCGAAGAAGTCGCCGTAAAACAGCGCCATGCCTTCTCCGTGGTGGTCGAAGATCTCCCAGACGCGCACGTCAGGATGGTAAACCGGGATGTCGCTGCGCTCGACAAAAGTAATGCCGAACAGCTGGGTCGCCGCCCAGAAGACACCGTCGGTCAGCACCCGGTTGAGGGCAAAATAGGGTTTAACCTGAGATTCATCCAGGGCGTACTTCGCCAGCCGCACGCGCTCGGCGTAAAACGACCAGTCCCAGGCCTGTACTTCAAACCCGCCCTGTTCGTCATCAATCACCTTCTGGATATCTGCCTGCTCCTGCAATGCACGCCCGCGCGCAGCCGGGACAATCCCGCGCATAAACGCCAGCGCAGCGTCGGGGGTTTTGGCCATCTGATCGGCAATTTTCCAGCTGGCATAGCTGTCGAAGCCCAGCAATTCAGCCTGACGCGCCCGCAGCGCCACCAGACGACGTACCAGCTCGCGGGTGTCGTTGGCATCGTTTTTCTGCGTACGCAGCCAGCCCGCTTTAAACAGATTTTCCCGGGTCTGGCGATCGCGCAGCTGTTGCAGGGCCGGTTGCTGGGTGGTGTTCAGCAGCGGAATCAACCAGCGATCGCTGAGCCCTTTATCCGCCGCCGCCTGGGCGGCCGCAGCCTGCTCTGCCTGGCTGAGCCCGTCCAGCTGATGAGGATAATCCACCACCAGCCCGCCCGCTTTATCGGCTGCCAGCAAACGCTGGTTAAACTGGCTGGTGAGCGCGGCAGACTCGGTATTGATGGTTTTCAGCTCCTGCTTTTCTGCCTCTCCCAGCCGGGCTCCGGCGAGAATAAAGCGCTGATGCAGCTCCTCGATCAGGCGCAGGGACTCCGCGTCCGGGGCCATCGTCTGCCGGGCATTATAGACAGCATCGACCCGGCCGAAGAGCGCATCATTCAGCCAGATATCATTGGCCAGCGCCGCCAGTTCGGTAGAGATCGCCTCTTCCAGCTGCTGCAAATAATCATTGGTATGCGCCGAGGTCATGGCGAAGAAGACGTTGCTCACCCGGCTCAGCAGGCCGCCGCTCTTCTCCAGCGCCAGCACGGTATTGGTAAAGTCAGGTGCCGCCGCAGATCCGGCGATCGCGGCGATCTCGTCACGCTTCTGGCGGATAGCCTCGTCAAAAGCCGGGCGATAGTGACTGTCGTCGATCAGATCAAAATGCGGCGCCTGGTACGGCAGCAGGCTGCTTGCGAAAAAGGGATTAGTGCCAGACATATCAGACTCCTGAATACGATGAATTTCACCAGAGTAGGCCAGCCCGGCAGTGGCTGCAATCTCTGTCACCATCAGGGTCGAAAAGTCGCCTTACTCTGCGTCAGATCACATGCTATGGTAGTACTACACAAAAAGCGTTGAGGAACAGTGACATGATTATTTTAGTTACCGGGGCGACAGCAGGTTTTGGTGAAAGCATCACGCGTCGCTTCGTCGCCAACGGCCATAAGGTGATTGCCACCGGCCGTCGTCAGGAGCGTCTGCAGGAGCTGAAAGATGAGCTCGGGGACAGCATTCTGACCGCGCAGCTGGACGTGCGTAACCGCGCATCCATTGAAGAGATGATTGCTAACCTGCCGGCCGAGTGGCGCGACATCGACGTACTGGTCAACAATGCCGGGCTGGCGCTGGGCCTTGAGCCTGCGCATAAAGCCAGCGTCGAAGACTGGGAAACGATGATCGATACCAATAACAAAGGTCTGATCTATATGACCCGCGCCGTGCTGCCTGGCATGGTCGAGCGCAACCGTGGTCATGTCATTAACATCGGTTCTACCGCCGGTAGCTGGCCTTACGCGGGCGGCAACGTCTACGGTGCAACCAAAGCCTTTGTGCGTCAGTTCAGCCTGAATCTGCGCACCGATTTGCACGGCACCGCTATCCGCGTGACGGATATCGAGCCGGGTCTGGTTGGCGGAACGGAGTTCTCCAACGTGCGCTTCAAAGGCGATGACGACAAAGCAGGTAAAACGTACGAGAACACCACTGCCCTGACGCCGGACGATGTCACCGAGGCGGTCTGGTGGGTGGCTACCCTGCCGAAGCACGTCAACATCAACACCGTTGAAATGATGCCGGTCAGCCAGAGTTTTGCTGGTCTGAGCGTCCATCGCGGATGATTTTTCCGGACCTGGCCTGCGGGCCAGGTCTGGGATGCCCGGCAAAAGAATGGTAGTATTTACCGGTTAATTCTCTGAGAAATCACAACCAATGGCCGCTGAATCGCAACTCAATCCGACCCAACCCGTTAATCAGCAGATTTACCGTATTTTGCGCAGCGACATTGTGCACTGTCTGATCCCTCCGGGAACCCCGCTCTCTGAAAAAGAGGTGTCGGTGCGCTTTGATGTCTCCCGCCAGCCGGTTCGCGAAGCCTTTATTAAGCTGGCCGAAAACGGCCTGATTCAGATCCGCCCTCAGCGCGGCAGCTACGTGAATAAGATCTCCCTCACCCAGGTGCAGAATGGCTGCTTTGTCCGTCAGGCCATCGAGTGCGCCGTGGTGCGCCGTGCAGCAAGCCTTGTGGACGATCATCAGTGCTATCTGCTGGAGCAAAATCTGCATCAGCAGCGCATCGCCATTGAACGTAAGCAGTTGAACGATTTTTTCCTGCTCGACGACGAGTTTCACCAGACGCTGGCGCAGATTGCTGGCTGTCAGCTGGCATGGGATACCATCGAGAACATCAAAGCGACGATGGACCGGGTGCGTTACATGAGCCTTGACCACGTTTCGCCGCCGGAGATGTTGCTGCGTCAGCATCATGATATTTTCACTGCGCTGGAAAAGCGCGACGCCGATGCGGTTGAAAAAGCGATGACCCTGCATCTGCAGGAGATTGGCGAGTCGGTGCAGTTAATCCGTCAGGAAAACAGCGACTGGTTCAGCGAAGAGTAATGTGTTCGCATCCCGTTAAACGCCCGGGATGCGATGATTTAATTAGCGCACCACTAATACCGGAATTTTGGCATAGCGTAAAACCGATTCGGCATTCGAACCCAACAGATGGGTTGTTACCCCCGGCTTTTTCGAGCCGATAACAATGATATCGAACTCCCCTTCTTTACCCATCGCGATAATTTCATCGCGCACGCTGCCAAACCGTACCAGGGTATGAATATTCTCAGCCGGAATATCAAACAGCCGCTTTAACGCATTCATTTTGTTGTTAGATTCTTCGGTCATATAAGCCTCAAATTTGACAATATCCGAGGAGAAGCCCCGCAGCATGGCGCGACTGTTGACCGGGAGAACATTTAATAACGTAATTTCGGCATTATCCGCCCGCGCCAGAAACGCGGCGTGACGCACAGCCTTATCGCTTAAATCCATTTCAAATACATCGACAGGCATCAATATCTTCTTATACATACGCCTTTCTCCTTATATCGATAATATGTTGCTTAACGATATTCAGAGTGACATGACTTTATCAAACGAAGGTTAAACGGCTGGGTCAGGAAATAAGCGGTATGAGTAAAGAAGTGTGGGAATAAGATCATGCCGCCGGGGACGGCGGCATGTGAAGGGAGTTAGATCTGCGTAGCGTAGTGGGCCACGGTGGCTTTGGCCCCTTTCTTCAGCAACGCTGCGTAAGCGTTCATCACCGCGTCAACGAAAACGCTGTCATGCGGCAACTCCTGACCGAAAATAGTCTCAATCCCCAGCAGGGCTTTCACACGGCTTTCACCTTCTGCACTGCCCTCTACCGCCGCCTGGATCACTGACAGCAGCGGATCGCATACCTCGATAGCCTCGCCGCGTTCATCGACGCCACCGACATAGCGCATCCAGCCTGCAATGCCCAGCGCCAGTAGTGGGAAGCTGCGCTGGTGCACCCGGTGCCAGCGCACGGAGTCAAGCATACGCTGCGGCAGTTTCTGGCTACCGTCCATGGCGATCTGCCAGGTACGGTGGCGCAGCGCCGGGTTGCTGTAGCGGTCGATCAGCAGATCGGCGTAACGAGCCAGGTCTACTCCGGTGACTTTCAGCGTCGGGGCCTGCTCGTTTAACATCAGCGCGTGGGCGGCACGCTTGTAGTTCGCGTCTTCCATGCAATCGTTGATGTGTTGATAGCCCGCCAGATAACCCAGATAGGCGAGGAATGAGTGGCTGCCGTTGAGCATGCGCAGCTTCATCTCTTCGAACGGGATCACGTCGGCCACCAGCTCGGCGCCCGCTTTCTCCCAGGCCGGACGTCCGGCGACAAAGTTGTCTTCAATCACCCACTGACGGAACGGCTCACAGGCCACGCCTGCCGGATCGCGCACGCCGGTGATTTGTTCGATTTTGCTCAGCGTGTCGGCGGTGACGGCAGGCACGATACGGTCGACCATGGTTGACGGGAAGGTGACGTTGGCTTCGATCCAGTCGGCCAGCTCGCTGCTCACTGCCCGGGCATAGGCACAGGTGACATTGCGCATCACATGACCGTTCTCCGGCATGTTGTCGCAGGACATCACGGTGAAGGCTGGCAGACCGGCGTTTTTACGACGCGCCAGCGCTTCCACCACCACGCCCACCGCGGAAACCGGCTGATGCGGATTCTGCAGATCGGTGGCGATCGTTGGGTGATCCAGCATCAACTGCCCGGTGGCCGGCGCATGGCAGTAGCCTTTCTCGGTGATGGTTAACGAGACGATCGCCACCTGCGGTTCGCACATGGCTGCCAGCACCGCTTCCAGCCCATCCACCTGGGCGTGTAGCGCTTTTTTAACCACCCCAACCACCCGCGCCGTCCAGGCATCAGCCGACATTTCGGCGACGGTGTAGAGGTTATCCTGCGCTTTCAGATCCGCGATCTGCTGCTCGCCGCCGATCAGGTTAACTTCGCAGTACCCCCAGTCGCTGCCGTGATCTGCTGCCAGCATATCGGCATACACCGCCTGATGGGCGCGATGGAAGGCGCCAAAACCCAGATGCACGATGCGCGACTGTAAGGCATCGCGGTTGTAGTGAGGAAGCGTGGCTTGCGCATGTAATAACGGATTTTTCATGATAGTACTCGTTAAAAGTGATTAAGCGATGGATCCGGGCCGGGGTGGTTCCCCCCGCCCGGCTTACTAACCCAACTAGAATGGTAGGTAGCATAAAAATTCTCTGCCGTTAACCATACTGATTGTTGATATGTCGATATTGATTTACGTTAACTTTTCACCATCTGGTGTGACATCAATTGCAAGTTGTGTGACAGCATTAAAATGCTGTAAACCACTCATCTGGCCGGGGTGGCGCTTTCCCGCGGTTGGGATGCGACCGGAGTCTGCTCCATCCAGAGACTGTCGTAGTCATGGCCCGTCAGGTCCTCCACGATGCGCCGCACGTGCGGTTCAACTTCCGATTTGGACCCGTTAGCCCGCAGGCGTTCCACCTCTTCCACGAAGATCTGATGAGTCTGTTTGTTCAGACGGAAGGTCAGCGCCTGCCAGAGGGCGAGGATCAGCAGTCCGGCGGTGCCGATAAACATCAGCATGGCAATCATATGAACCGCTTCTGGCGGCTGGACCTGACTCCCCTTCACGAAGCCCCCGGTTTGCAGCAGAAAACCGACCACAAAGGTGGCGATGGCAACGGTGGTTTTGCGCGAGAAAGTCATCACCGCGGCGAACAGCCCTTCCCGGCGCTGACGGCTGACCATTTCGTCAATATCGGGAATGAACGGGAACACGTTCCACGGGGTGAATTCCAGCACGCAGCGGCCCACCTGATACAGCCCGGCCAGGATGAACAGCGTGAAAACGGTATTCAACGCCGGGATCTGATACACCGCCAGGAAACCGGCCAGGCACAGCATCATCACCAGATAGGCAAAAACGTACAGCCGGGCCGGACCGTATTTGATGATCCCCAGGCCAGCAATCAGCGTCACCGGCAAACCAACGATACTCATCGACAGCAGGCTGCCCGCCAGGGATGACGAGACGTTCAGGCAGTAGACGCAGAAGAAGACAAACACGGTGTTGTAGACATCTTTGCCGGTAAACGACAGCAGATAGATCGCCAGATGCTTTCTGAAAGCGCGGATTTTCAGCGTCGAGGCGTAGGATTTGAACAGCTCGACAACCATTCGCAGTTTGTCAGAGAAGCTGGTGGGCAAGGCTGACTTTTCCAGCTCGGCCTGCATCTCCGGGGTAAGCTCCCGCTCCCAGGTCACTTTCCACGAGATAAAGACGCAGACCATGAACAGCACCGCGAAGATCACGCCGTTAATCAGGTAGGCATTGGCGCTCTGCTCGCCAAAATAGCCGATCAGCAGCCCCGGAATAAAGGTTGCCAGGAAGGTGCCGGAAGCCGATAAGAACATGCGGCAGGTGGAGAGCTTGGTGCGGCCGTTAAACTCTTTGGTCATTTCTGACGGCAGCGTTTCCCACGGGATCAGCACCATGGCGGCAATAATTTCAAACGCCAGATAGACCGCGAGGTAGAAACCGTAACTCATGCCGTCGAGCCACAGTAAGGCGTAGACCAGCATCAGCGGCGCGCCAATCAGCAGGAAAAAGCGCCGACGGCCAAATTTCTTACCAAAATAGTTCTTATAGAAGTGGTCGGTCAGGCTACCCATAAACAGGCTGACTACCGCATCGACAATACGGGCGATGGCAACGATCGAGGCCGCTTCCATTGGAGACAAGCCCACAAAGGTGGTGTAGAAAAATAGCAGCCAGGCGCCGATGACGGTAAAGGCGCCGCCGCCCATAATATCGGTTAATCCGTATCCAATACTCACCGGAATGGTGATGTTTTTATTTGCACGAGACATACAGTTTCCTTACCTGAAAAAAAATCCAGTTAATTCCCGATGCTTCCCTGAAATGGTTGGTAATAGCGTTGTTTTTTTGCGAGGGATAAAAAAAGACTCCCCTGCGTTGGCAGGAGAGTCTTCAGGCATCAGGAGATTGCGCCATGTTTGCCGTGAGTGTTAATGCCCAGCGCGGCAGATTTGTCTTCTGCGGCATCCTCAAGGATGCTCAGATCGCGGTCGCGTACTTCCGGCATCAACAGGGCTGAGATCAGGCCGATAAAGGAATAGAGCATCACCATCACCACGATTGGCCACCAGGAGCCGGTCATGTTGCAGAAGATCCCCGCCAGCACCGGACCAAAGCCAACCGCCACCAGACCGCCCGCCTCTTTCGATATCGCCATCCGGGTGAAGCGATTCCGTGAACCGAACATCTCGGCCATGGTGATATTTTCCAGGGCAAAGAGTCCCAGTACCGCGAAGTTATGGATCACGATAATCGACAGCATAATCACGCCAGGCGTATACGATTTATCGACAATAATCGACAGCATCGGGTAGGCCAGAATAATGGCGGAAATGCTCAGCAGAATATAAGGCAGACGACGGCCATATTTATCGGATAACCAGCCCAGCAGCGGGATAGTAATAAAGCCGAGGATCGAGCTGATCATTAAGGCGTCGGTCGGGATAGCTTTATCAAACAGCAGCGTCTGCACCAGATAACCGGCCAGGAACGTCTGGATCAGCCCGGAGTTACCCGCCTGGCCGAAACGCAGGCCGGTCGCCAGCCAGAACGATTTGCTCTTCACCATCGCACCCAGGGTGCTTTCCTGCGCAGCTGCCTGTACCGGGGCTTCTTCGGCGTTAACCTGCTCGAAGACCGGGCTCTCTTTCAGGTTCATACGCAGCCAGATGGCAAAGATCATCACCACTACGCTGGCGAGGAACGGCACGCGCCATCCCCAGGCCACCAGCTCCTCACGATCGAGGGCAAAGAACATCACCGCCCAGATCGCCGTGGCACTCAGGGTACCGCAGTTGGTGCCCATCGCTACCAGCGAGGAGATGATGCCGCGTTTACCTTTCGGCGCATATTCCGCCAGCATGGTGCCCGCACCGGAGATTTCAGCGCCTGCACCCAACCCCTGGATAACACGCAGCGTCACCAGCAGCACCGGGGCGAAGATACCAATCTGCGCGTAGGTCGGCAGCACACCAATCAGGGTGGTACAGATCCCCATCATGGTGATGGTGATAAACAGCACCTTTTTGCGCCCCACGCGGTCGCCCATTTTGCCGAAGATAAAGGCCCCAACGATACGGGCGATATAGCCCGCGCCGTAGGTCCCCATCGCCAGAATCAGCGCCATCGCCGCCGACTGTTCCGGGAAGAAAATCTCATGAAACACTAATGCTGCGCCCAGCGAGTAAAGCTGGAAGTCCATGAATTCTAACGCGGTTCCGAGCCAGCCTGAGACGGCGGCTTTGATCAGGTCAGATGTGGATCTTTCATGTTGTACTTGAGTCATAATGGCTATCTCAACAGGGTAAGATGCGTACCGCTAAACCGCATTCATAGTTATTAGAACGTCAGCAACACCTTGCAGCACTGCCGCTGGTCTTTCTCAAACAGTTCGATGGCGTCTTTTACATGCTGATACTCAAAGGCATGGGTAATCAGTTTGTCGGGATCGATAAGTCCCTTCGTCAGCCAGTCGATCACAACCGGGAACTTATTGGCGTTCAGTCGTGAGGAGAAAATCGACAGCTCTTTGCCGGTGATCCCCTGCTGCACAATCTGGCTCGGCTCGCTGGAGAAGCCCATCAGCACGATGCGCGCGCCAGGTGAGGCCAGAGTGATGGCTTCCTGCAAAATAGAGGGATGGCAGGCCGCATCGACGATCAGCGTCGGCTTGATGCCCTTCTCCTCCAGCAGTGCTGGCAGGGACTGGTTGCCATTGTTGATGACCCAGTCCGCCCCGCTGCGCTGGGCCATTGCCAGTCGTTCGTCGATGCGATCGACCACAATCACCTGCTTGACCTTGTAAACACCCTTCAGCGCCTGCACCGTCACCAGCCCCATCGGGCCCGCGCCGTAAATCAGCGCCACGTCCTGTTCAGTTGGACTAACGTGTCCGGTAACGTTGGCCGCAATGGTGAAAGGCTCGATCATCACCGCGTGCTTATCGCTGATGGCATCCGGAATGACCTTCGCATTTTTAGCCGGTACAGCGGCGTATTCGCTGAACCCGCCGTCGCGGTGCACACCCAGTACCACCAGCGAGGCGCAGACGTTCGGTTTACCCACCGAACACTGATAGCAGTGGCCGCAGCTGATCACCGGATCCACCGACACGCGCTGCCCCAGGCGGGCGGTATCGACACCGTCACCGACGGCATCAATCACGCCAAAAAACTCATGGCCGATGACGCGCGGATATTTAGCGAACGGGTTATGCCCGCGATAGATATGGCTATCGGAACCGCAGATCCCGGCCAGCTTCACCTTGACGCTCACCTCGCCTGCGGCTGGGGTCGGTAACGGGCGATCCTCGATCACCAGGGTATTCGGTCGTTGAATAACGATACTTTTCATCATCGGCTCCTTTACCAGTTCCACAGCGTGCCGTCTTCCAGACGGGCAACCGGCAGGTAGGCGGGATCGTAGGGATATTTTGCTGCCAGTTTTTCATCAAACTCGATGCCCAGGCCCGGCTTATCGCCCGGATGCATGTAGCCATCTTCGAAGGTCCAGTTAGTGTTGAAGACCTCGAGCATCTGCTCGGAATAGCCCATGTACTCCTGCACGCCAAAGTTCGGTACCCACAGGTCAAAGTGCAGCGCCGCCGCGTGGCAAATCGGGGAGAGATCCGACGGGCCGTGGGAGCCGGTACGCACCTGATACAGCGAGGCGAAATCGGCGATCCGACGCATCCCGGTGATGCCACCCGCATGGGTAATGGTGGTGCGGATATAGTCGATCAGCTGCTCTTCGATCAGCTGTTTGCAATCCCAGATGCTGTTAAACACTTCGCCCACCGCAATCGGGGTGACGGTGTGCTGGCGGATCAGGCGGAAGCACTCCTGGTTCTCGGCCGGGGTTGGATCTTCCATCCAGAACATGCGGTACTGCTCGATGCTCTTGCCGAAGCGCGCGGCTTCAATTGGCGTCAGACGGTGGTGCATGTCGTGCAGCAGGTGTTCATTAAAGCCATACTTGCTGCGCACGGCGTCAAACAGTTTCGGGGTAAAATCGAGGTATTTTTCGGTTGACCACAGCTGTTCATCCGGCCAGTTGCCTTTGGTGGCAGGCTCATACGCCAGCCCTTTTCCTTTAGACATGCCGTAGGTGGTTTTCATTCCTGGCACGCCGCACTGAACGCGGATGGCCTTGAATCCCATCTCTTTATGACGGGCGTAATCTTCCAGCACATCGTCGATGGTGTGGCCGGTGGTGTGACAGTAAACCATCACCCCTTCACGGGAGGCACCGCCCAGCAGCTGGTACAGCGGCATGTTGGCAGCTTTGGCTTTGATATCCCACAGCGCCATGTCGATGGCGGAAATCGCCGACATGGTGACCGGGCCGCGACGCCAGTAGGCGCCTTTGTAGAAGAACTGCCAGATATCTTCGATACGGTGGGCATCCCGGCCAATTAACTGCGGGCAGAGATGATCTTTCAGGTACGAGGCCACGGACAATTCGCGGCCGTTTAAGGTGGCATCACCCAGGCCGACGATCCCTTCGTCGGTGGTGATTTTCAGCGTGACAAAGTTGCGCCCTGGACAGGTGACAAATACTTCAGCCCCTACAATCTTCATTTTCCGGTTCCTTACATCTCTTGTTGTGATGCAGGAAATTTACGCAACAACCCTACTACCATACAAGTATGAAGATCGAAAAATCCTCGCTCGATCACAGATTGGGCGCTTAAGCGCGCCCCCAGCCTGCTACGATAATCATCATGCCGCATAGCGCGATCGCGGCGCCAGCCCAATCGTACGGGCTTAACTTAACGCCATCCACCACTCGCAGCCACAGCAGCGCGGTGCAGACATACACTCCGCCGTAGGCGGCATAGACGCGTCCGCTTGCTGCGGGATGGAGCGTTAACAGCCAGACAAACAGCGCCAGGGCAACGCCTGCGGGAATTAACAGCAGCACCGACGCGCCTTTCTTCAGCCACAGCCAGGGCAGAAAGCAGCCGATAATTTCGCACAGCGCGGTGGCAAAAAAGAGCAGAGTTGTTTTAAACATATTTAACGTTGTCTGAGGAGTGATGCGGTATCATACCCGAATGTGAAAGGATCCTTTCCACATACCCGATATGGGTTTGCCCTCAAAATGGACTGTTATAGAATCTGCGGTGGGATTCGAATTTCCACCATCCATAAGGAAATCGCTATGCGTAAATTGAGCACACGCCTCTGTCTGGTTGCCCTGCTGGCCTCGGTCTTCGTCGCGCCAGTATCCGCCAACACCAGCAAACTGATTATTGAATCCGGCGACAGCGCCCAGAGCCGTCAGAATGCCGCCATGGATAAAGAGCAATGGAACGACACCCGCAACCTGCGCCATAAGGTGAACACCCGCGCGGAGAAAGAGTGGGATAAAGAAGATGTGGCCTTTGATGCGCGGGATAAATGCCAGCAGAGCGCCAACGTCAATGCTTACTGGGAGCCGAACACCCTGCGCTGCCTGGATCGCCGTACCGGCCGCACGATGGCCCCCTGATTTTATTCCGAACGCACCGCGCAGCCTGCTGCGCGGTGGTTAGTAATATTCAATGCTGTTTTTAATAGTGTACTTCCGCGACACCGCAGGCTTTACGCTCGCATCCACAATCACCAGCTCGCACGCCTCCGGGTTGTTATGCCGGTCGTACTCGCAGGTCTGCTTCACATTCCCCAGCGGTTTATCGTTCAGCAGACTGACGGCGGTATAGTCCATTCTCTTGCGCTTGTCGGCCGACGGGGTCGCCGTAATCGTCAGATGTTGCTCCCCGGCCACGGTAGTTTTACCCAGCGGATAGCCGTCGGTATCGTAGCGATAGCGTATTTCCATATCTTTACCGTGGGCGCTCACGATAAACCCGTTGTCATCGGTATCCCATGAGACGCCCGAGGCAGGCATCTCCGCCAGCTGGCACTTACCCTGCAACCGCAGCTTTTTCTGCTGGGTCTGGGCATCGAGATAGTAGTTGGCATCCAGCACCAGAGCGATGCCGGAGTTCGACTCCAGATCCTGCATTTCCAGGCTGTCAAAACACCCTTCTGCCGACAGCGTCCCGCTGACGCGCTTCGCCACTTCCCCTTTGTCATTGAAAAGCGTCTGGCTGAAATCCTTCACTGGCCCGCGAAGCGGATCAAAATCGAACTCGTTAGAAAAGCTGGCCATCTCTGGCGTAAACGACAGCGGTGCGCTGGTGTTGTCGCACCCCACCAACAGACCCGCCAGGACAAGCATAAGCGCGTGTTTATTCACATGACCTACCGATAGATAAAGATAATTGCCAGGCATAGTAGCAAATACAACCGTTTACATTAACCCTGCTAATATTATAGACACACACAGTCGTAAGGAGGCAGATATGACACGGTTACCCTGGATTACTGCACTTTTGCTGGCGGGCATTGCCCCGGCAGCGCTGGCCGCGCCCGACAACTGCGAGCGGATCAAAAGCGATATTCAGCAGAGAATTATCAACAATGGCGTCCCGGAATCCGGCTTTATGCTGAACATTGTGCCGAACGATCAGGCCGATAAACCCGACGCCGAAGTCGTTGGTCATTGCGCCAATGACACCCTAAAAATCCTCTACACCCGCACCAGCAGTGGAAACTACCCGGTCAGCGGAGGCGGCACCCAGGCCCCGGCACCGCGCGAGCCACAGTAAACGTTCTCCCCCGTTAAGGCGGGGGAATCCCCTTTGTTTTGATATACATTAAGATTATCTCCCCCTTAATAGGTAACACTCTCACTCCATTAGCCCGATCCTAATCACGGCTGAAAACGTTCACAGATAAAGAACATAATGGAGTGAGCCATGTCAGATAATGCGCAAAGCGGCGGGATCAGCCGCCGCACCCTCGTCAAATCCACCGCCATCGGGTCGCTTGCGCTGGCCGCTGGCGGTGTGTCATTACCCTTCGGGTTGCGCCCCGCCGCTGCCGCCCTCAATCAGTCAATACAACCCGCCCCTGATAAAGTGGTCTGGGGCGCCTGCTCGGTGAACTGCGGCAGCCGCTGCGCGCTGCGGCTGCACGTCCGGGATGAGGAAGTCTACTGGGTCGAAACGGACAATACCGGCGACGATGTTTACGGCAACCATCAGGTGCGCGCCTGCCTGCGCGGTCGCTCGATCCGTCGACGGATTAACCATCCCGACCGCCTGAACTACCCCATGAAACGCGTCGGTAAACGCGGCGAAGGCAAGTTCGAACGCATCAGCTGGAATGAGGCGCTGGATCTGCTCAGCAACAGCCTGCGCGACGTGGTGGCTAAATACGGCAACGAAGCGGTCTACATTAATTACAGTTCCGGAATTGTCGGCGGCAACATTACTCGCTCCTCGCCCTACGCCTCTCTGGTGGCGCGTCTGATGAACTGTTACGGCGGGTTCCTCAGCCATTACGGTACCTACAGCACGGCGCAAATCGCCTGCGCCATGCCCTACACCTATGGCAGTAACGACGGTAACAGCACCTCCGATATCGAGAACAGCAAGCTGGTGGTGATGTTCGGCAACAACCCGGCGGAAACGCGTATGAGCGGCGGCGGGATCACCTATTACCTGGAGCAGGCGCGGGAACGCTCGAATGCGCGCATGATCGTCATCGATCCTCGCTACACCGACACCGCCGCCGGGCGTGAAGACGAGTGGATCCCGATTCGACCGGGCACCGATGCGGCGCTGGTAGCCGGTATCGCCTGGGTGCTGATTAACGAAAACCTCGTCGATCAGCCGTTCCTCGATAAATACTGCGTCGGCTACGACGAAACCACGCTCCCCGAGGGCGCGCCTGCCAACGGCCATTACAAGGCCTATATTCTGGGCCACGGCGAGGACGCCACCGCCAAAACCCCGGACTGGGCCGCGGCTATCACCGGTATTCCCGCAGATCGGATTATCAAGCTGGCCCGGGAGATCGGTACGGCTAAACCGGCGTACATTTGTCAGGGCTGGGGCCCGCAGCGCCAGGCCAACGGCGAGCTGACATCAAGGGCCATCGCCATGCTGCCGATCCTCACCGGCAACGTCGGGATTAACGGCGGCAACAGCGGCGCGCGTGAATCCACCTACACCATCACCATCGAGCGGATGCCGCTGCCGGATAACCCGGTTAAAACGCAGATCTCCTGCTTCAGCTGGACCGACGCTATCGCCCGCGGGCCGGAGATGACCGCCACCCGCGACGGGGTGCGCGGCAAAGAGAAGCTCGACGTGCCGATCAAGTTCATCTGGAACTACGCCGGCAACACCATCATCAACCAGCATTCGGACATCAACAAAACCCACGACATTCTGCAGGACGAGAGTAAGTGCGAAATGATCGTGGTAATCGACAACTTCATGACCTCGTCGGCGAAATATGCCGACCTGCTGCTGCCCGATCTGATGACCGTCGAGCAGGAGGACATTATTCCCAACGATTACGCCGGGAATATGGGCTACCTGATCTTCCTCCAGCCGGTGACCGCGCCGAAATTCGAACGTAAACCCATCTACTGGATCATGAGCGAAGTGGCGAAACGCCTCGGGCCGGATATCCATCAGCGCTTTACCGAAGGCCGTACTCAGGAAGAGTGGTTGCAGTATCTGTATGCCAAAATGGTGGCGAAAGATCCGCAGCTCCCCTCTTACGAGGCGCTCAAAGAGATGGGCATCTATAAGCGCAAAGATCCCAACGGTCACTTTGTGGCCTACAAGAAATTCCGCGACGATCCTGAGGCCAATCCGCTGAAAACCCCGTCGGGAAAAATCGAGATCTACTCCAGTCGGCTGGCAGAGATCGCCCGCACGTGGGAGCTGCAGGCGGATGAAACCATCAGCCCGCTGCCGGTGTATGCCTCCACCTTCGAAGGCTGGGACTCGGACGATCGCGGCCAGTTCCCGCTCCAGCTGTTCGGCTTTCACTATAAAGCCCGTACCCACTCCAGCTACGGCAATGTGGACGTGCTGCAGGCCGCCTGCCGCCAGGAAGTGTGGCTTAACCCGGTGGATGCCCAGGCACGCGGCATTAAAAACGGTGACATGGTGCGGGTCTTTAACACCCGGGGCGAAGTGCGCATTGCCGCCAAAGTCACGCCGCGGATCATGCCGGGGGTTAGCGCCATGGGCCAGGGGGCATGGCATCAGGCGGATATGCAGGGCGACCGCGTTGACCACGGCGCCTGCATGAACACCCTGACCACGCACCGTCCGTCGCCGCTGGCGAAGGGCAACCCACAGCACACCAATCTGGTGCAAATCGAGAAGGCGTAAGGAGTAGCCGATGACCACTCAGTATGGATTTTTTATTGATTCCAGCCGCTGCACCGGGTGCAAAACCTGCGAGCTGGCGTGCAAGGATTACAAGGACCTGACCCCGGACGTCAGCTTCCGCCGCATCTACGAGTACGCGGGCGGCGACTGGCAGGAGGACAACGGCGTCTGGCAGCAGAACGTGTTTGCCTACTATCTGTCAATTGCCTGCAACCACTGTGAAGACCCGGCCTGCACCAAAGTCTGCCCCAGCGGGGCGATGCACAAGCGCGACGACGGCTTTGTGGTGGTGAATGAGGATGTCTGCATCGGGTGTCGCTACTGCCACATGGCCTGCCCGTACGGCGCCCCGCAGTACAACGCCGCCAAAGGCCATATGACCAAGTGCGACGGCTGCCATGAGCGTGTCGCCGACGGTAAAAAACCGATCTGCGTCGAGTCCTGCCCGCTGCGGGCGCTGGACTTCGGCCCGATTGAAGATCTGCGTAAGAAACACGGCAAGCTGGCCGCCGTCGCCCCACTGCCGTCGGCGCACTTCACGAAGCCGAGTATCGTCATTAAACCCAATGCCAACAGCCGCCCCACGGGTGATACCACCGGCTATCTGGCCAATCCAAAGGAGGTGTGAGATGGGAAACGGATGGCATGAATGGCCGCTGGTCATTTTTACCGTGTTCGGTCAGTGCGTCGTCGGGGCGCTGATTGTGGCAGGCGCAGCCTGGATCCGCGAGCACGACCCGGTGGTGCGCTACCGCCTGGTGCGCAGCATGTTCTTTTTATGGCTGGTGATGGGGTTGGGTTTTGTCGCCTCGGTGCTGCACCTCGGTTCACCGCTGCGGGCGTTTAACTCCCTGAATCGCGTCGGCGCCTCCGGCCTGAGCAACGAGATCGCCAGCGGATCGCTGTTCTTTGCCGTCGGCGGCTTCTGGTGGTTAGTGGCCGTGCTCGGCAAAATGCCCGCAACGCTGGGTAAGATCTGGCTGGTGCTGAGCATGGTGCTGGGGCTGGTCTTTGTCTGGGCGATGACCCGCGTGTATCAGATTGATACGGTGCCCACCTGGCATAACGGCTACACCACCCTCAATTTCTTCCTGACGATGCTGCTCGGTGGCCCGCTGTTTGCTGCCCTGCTGATGAGGCTGGCGAAGGCGCATTTTAATGCCCATGTGGCGGCAGTGATCGCCGTGGTGGCGCTGCTGATCGGCGCGGCGGCAGTGGTCCTGCAGAGTCACGATCTCGGGAACATCCACAGTTCCGTCCAGCAGGCCAATGCCCTGGTGCCCGATTATGGTTCCCTGCAGGTGTGGCGTATCATACTGCTGGCGGCCGGGCTGGGCTGCTGGCTCTGCGCGCTGGTACGGCGTAAAGTCCCGACGTTACCGGGACTCACGCTGGGGCTGCTGCTGGTGGTGGCCGGAGAGCTTATTGGCCGTGGCGTCTTCTACGGCCTGCATATGACCGTAGGTATGGCGATTGCCGGGTAATGTGTCTGCGCGGGGCAACCCGCGCCGTTCAAGGAATGCAGTAATGAATGAAGGTTTTGCGTTTACCGCCCGGGTCCTGGGCGCACTCTTTTATTTTGCCCCGGACAGCGAGCAGGCTGCCCCATTGGTGATGGCCCTGACTCAGGGCGACTGGCAGCAGGACTGGCCGCTGCCGCCCGGGCAGTTAGCCCCCATCGCCGACGCTCTGCGCCAGCCGTCTGACGAACCGCTCCCGGATGCCTGGCAGCGGCTGTTTATCGGCCCCTGGGCGCTGCCCGCCCCGCCGTGGGGCTCGGTCTGGCTGGATCGCGAATCGGTGCTGTTCGGCGACTCCACCCTGGCGCTGCGCCAGTGGATGCGCGCCAACGGCATCGCCTTTGAGATGGCGCAGAACGAACCGGAAGATCACTTCGGTACCCTGCTGTTGCTGGCCGCCTGGCTGGCAGAAACAGGGCGCGATGCGGAGCGGGATCAGCTTCTGGCCTGGCATTTGCTGCCGTGGAGCACCCGTTTTCTCGCCGGGTTTGTCGAAAACGCGGGCCACCCGTTCTACCGGGCGCTGGGACAGCTGGCCCAGCTGACATTGGCCGACTGGCAATCCACGCTGTTGATCCCGGTGGCGGAGAAGCCGCTCTACCGTTAATGCTATTCCTGGCTGCTCACCGCTGGTGGGCAAGCCAGGCCCGCCAGCCGCCGAACGCCGTAATATCCTGCGCCCCCTGCAGACCATACGCCTCGCAGATAAATCCCGTTAACCAGCGCCCGTCCTCCAGTTCAACTTTACCCAGCCCCAGTGGCGCCGGGATACCGGCCAGAAACGATCCCACTTCGGTATGGGGCAGCTCCCACACCTCGACGGCAATGGCCGCCCCCTGTTCGCGGTCGCGCACCATGCCGGGGCGTTTCCCGTCGGCCAGCGCATACAGCCGATAGTGCGGCGCGCTGCGGGTTGTTTCGCGCAGAGTGGCCCCACGCTGACGCAACTGGTGGTTCAGCGCCAGCCCGTCGAGATGCGCCCCGCAGACCACTACCGACAGGCGATCGTGGCTGGCGGTGGTAACGGGTGAAGCCGCCTGGATCTGGCGATTGCCGGGCAAAGTCAGCTTCTGGTGACGTTGTAACGCCCCGGCAAGGCTGAGCAGATACTGATCGGTGAAGGCCCGCCCAAACAGCGTCACCCCTGACGGCAAACCATTCGCCATCACGCCCGCAGGCACCGCCACGGCGGCGTAGTCCAGCAGGTTCATAAAGTTGGTATAAACCCCCAACTCGGAATTGCGTTTTACCAGATCTTCCGCCAGTTCGGCCAGGGTCACCGGACGCGGATAGGTCGGGGTTAACACACAGTCGAGATCCGCCATGATCCCGTCGCAGAGCGTTTTGAAGTGCTGAAGTTTGTACTGGGCATCAAATGCCGCCACCGCGTCAGTTCCGGGGGCTTTGCGCAGCACATCGCGGATCACCGGCAGGACCGCCTCCGGCTGCTGCTCAATCAATTTCCCCGCAAGGTGATAGCGCTCGGCGACCCACGGGCCGTCGTAGAGCAGCGTTGCCGCGGCTAAAAACGGAGAAAAGTCGATGGTCACCGGGATGCCACCCAGCGCGATTAAACGGTTTTTTGCAGAGTGATATAGCGCTTCGCTCTCCGCGCAGCCGAGAAACTCCAGCCGGTCCGGCACGCCAAAGCGGAAATCTTTTTCAGGTACGCCGAACGCCTGCGCCCCGTTCCATGCCGGATTGGCGCGGCTGTAGTCATCCCGCGAATCTTTCACCGCCGTCAGGGCCAGCAGCTGGCTGGCTTCGGCAGCGGTAGTGGTGAAGAAGGTTACGCAGTCGAGAGTGCGACAGGCGGGAACCACCCCGGCGGTGGAAATTAACCCTTTGGTCGCCTTCAGACCGACCAGGTTATTCAGCGAGGCTGGTACACGACCACTCCCGGCGGTGTCGGTGCCAAGGGCAAAGCTGGCCAGCCCGAGCGCCACCGCCAGGGACGAACCCGCGCTGGAGCCTCCAGAGGGATAATCCGCATTAACGCTGTTGCGACAGGCGCCCCAGGGCGAGCGGGTGCCGTTTAAGCCGGTGGCGAACTGATCCAGATTGGTTTTACCCAGCGGAATCGCCCCCAGCGCAATCAGTTGGCCGACGATAGTCGCATCCTGTTCTGCCCGGTAAGCAAACGCCGGACAGGCGGCGGTGGTCTCTATCCCCGCCAGATCGATATTATCTTTGATGGCAAAGGGCACGCCGTAGAGTGGCAGCGTCTGCGGCGACGCGCCCTCCAGCGCAGCCAGATAGGGCTCCAGCTCTTCGGCGGTAAGCAGATAAATAAAGGTATTGAACGCCGGGTTCAGCGCCTGCGCCCGCTCGTGCAGGGTGGCAATCACCTCCCGCGGCGTGCAGCAGCCATTGCGGTAAGCCTGCGCCAGTACATCGAGGCGTAAATCAAAGGGATGCATCATGCTGTTTTCTCCAGAACCACCACACACTGACCCGCCCGCACCGGGGAACCCGGCTGGACGCGTACCTGACTGACGACCCCGTCCCGTGAGGCCACCAGCGGGATCTCCATCTTCATCGACTCCAGCACCACCAGCACATCACCTTCGCGGACCGGGGTACCGACCTCAACGTTCACCTGCCACAGATTGCCGGAGACCGGGCTGTCGATGCCCGCCTGTCCCGGTTTAAGCGGGGCATCCTCACCCTCCTCCGCCAGCACGTCGCTGCTGTCGAAATGCGCCTGGCCGTTGGCGATCCAGCGCTCACGCTCGGCGTTAAATGCCCCCTGCTGGTGAGCGCGAAACGCCTCAATGCCCTGGGCTTCGTCAGCGAGAAATTGCTGATACTCCGCCAGCTTCAGGGTGGTATGCTCGATGCGCAGCGGGTAGCGCCCGAGCGGGAAATCGCGGCGGATGGTAACTAGCTCGTCGGCGGAGACCGGGTAGAAGCGGATCTGATCAAAGAAGCGCAGCAGCCAGGGCTTGCCGCCAAAATCCTCTACCGCGTGATAGCGGCTCCACATCTGCAGCGTGCGCCCAACAAACTGATACCCGCCCGGCCCCTCCATACCGTAGACGCACAGATAGGCCCCGCCGATGCCCACCGAGTTCTCCGCCGTCCAGGTGCGGGCCGGGTTGTACTTGGTGGTGACCAGACGATGACGCGGATCGAGCGGCGTCGCCACCGGCGCGCCGAGATAGACATCCCCCAGCCCCATCACCAGATAGCTGGCGTCGAATACCGTTTTGTAGACCTCGTTCACATTGGCCAGGTCGTTGATGCGGCGGATAAACTCCAGGTTACTCGGACACCAGGGCGCGTCCCGGCGCACGGTAGTCATGTATTTGTCGATGGCTTTCTGGCAGGCCGGATCGTCCCAGGAGAGCGGCAGCCAGACCACGCGCGACGGCACCTCCAGCGAATCCTGCTCGCAGACGCTCTGCCACAACCCCGCGACCACCTCCAGCAGCGCGGTCAGGCTGAGCGCCTCAGGCTGATAGTGAATTTGCAGGGAGCGAATGCCCGGCGTCAGATCAATCACCCCGTCCAGGGCTCGCGCCTCCAGGGCCTGCATCAGGGCGTGGGCGCGAAAACGCAGGACCAGATCCAGCTCCGGATCGCCAATCTCCAGCAGCAGATGGGTGTCGCCGGAAAGCCGCGCCACCAGCCGTTTATCGGACTGCCCCTGCTCCAGCACTACCGGCGAGGTGATTTCGGCTGGCTGCCAGTCGACCGCCAGCGGGTGCAGGCTGGCGATTTGCGCCTCCTCTGCCTGCGCCAGACGTCGGGCGGTGGCGATGTCGACGGGAACAAAGCGCACCTTATCCCCCGCTTTCAGTTGCCCGACCGCGGGCAGATCGGCCTCGATGATGGTGACCGGGCAGACAAACCCGCCCAGGCTCGGGCCATCCGGGCCGAGGATCACCGGCATATCGCCGGTAAAATCCACCGCGCCGATGGCATAGGGGTTATCGTGAATGTTCGACGGATGCAGCCCCGCTTCGCCGCCGCTGTCGCGTACCCACTCGGGTTTAGGGCCGATCAGGCGTACACCGGTGCGGCTGGAGTTGAAATGCACTTCCCAGTCGGTGGTCAGGAAGATTTGCATGTATTCAGGAGTAAAATATTCCGGCGCGCCGTGCGGGCCGTAGATCACACGCAGTACCCGCACCGCGCCCAGGGTGGTGCGCAAGGCCTGAGGCAGTTGCTGTTCCGGGCATGGCGCGGTCAATGGCGCAACGTGCAGCACATCCCCGGTACGCAGGGCGCGTCCGGCGTGGCCGCCAAACTGCCCGAGGGTAAAGGTGCTTTTGCTCCCGAGGTAATCCGGGACGTTAAACCCGCCGCGCAGGCACAGATAGCTGCGCACGCCGTCGTTAGTGATATCCCCCATTCGCAGCGTCATGCCGCGCTGCACGGTAAAGACCTGGTTGTTTTCCAGCGGCTCGCCGTCGAGGGTGAGGTCAATCTCCGCCCCGGTCACCACCAGCTGGGCATCGCAGTTAAATTTCAGCGTCGGGCCGCTGAGGGTGATCTCCAGCGCCGCGGCGCGGTCGTCGTTGCCCAGCAGACGGTTGCCGAGACGCAGCGCCCGGCTGTCCATGGGTCCCGATGGCGGCACCCCGACCGCCCAGTAGCCAATGCGCCCTGGGTAATCCTGCACCGTGGTTTGCGTTCCGGCGCTCAGCACCTCCAGGGTAGAAGCCTGGTACATCAGCCCCTCCAGACAGCGGGTCCAGGGCTCGCCGCTGGCGAACGGGGTAAAGGTCAAAATCTGCTGCAGGTAGCTGCGGTTGGTCTCCACGCCGTACAGATGAGTGTTACCCAGCGCGGCGTGCAGGGCATCAATGGCCGCATCGCGCGTCGGCTGCCAGGCGATGATTTTCGCCAGCATCGGATCAAAAAATGGCGGGACTTCACAGCCGGACTCTACCCAGGTATCGATGCGCAGAGCGCGGCGGTCATCCGCCGGGAACACCACCTCGGTGAGCAGGCCTGGCGAGGGCTGGAACTGACGACCGGGATCTTCGGCATAGACTCGCGCCTGAATGGCGTGGCCGTCAGGTTGCAGGCTATCGCGCAGTTCCGCCAGCGGCGGCAAGGTTCCGGCCGCCAGCTCAATCATCCACCGCACCAGGTCCACGCCCCACACCTGCTCGGTGACGCCGTGTTCTACCTGCAAACGGGTATTCACTTCGAGGAAATAGAACCGCGCTGCGTTGCTGTCGTAGACAAACTCCACGGTGCCCGCGCTGCGATAGTTAACCGCTTTACCCAGGGTGATCGCAGCATGGCACAGGGCGTCCGCCATCCCGTCGGGCAGGTTCGGCGCAGGCGTCTCCTCCAGCACCTTCTGGTTACGTCGCTGCACCGAGCAGTCGCGCACGCCGAGGGCTATCACCTCCCCCTCGCCGTCGCCAAACAGCTGAACTTCGAGATGCCGGGCCCGCTCGATGTACTTCTCAATAAAGACGCCCGCATCGCTGAAGTTGTTTTTCCCCAGCCGCACCACCGCGTCGAAAGCCTCAAAAAGTTCTGCGGCGGTAGAGCAGACGCGCATGCCGATCCCACCCCCGCCCGCGGTGCTTTTCAGCATCACCGGGTAGCCGACCTGTTCCGCCGCTGCCAGCGCCTCATTCACATCCGCCAGCAGGTCGGTACCCTCCAGCATCGGCACGCCGTGGGCTTTTGCCAACGCCCGGGCGGTGTGTTTCAGGCCAAAGAGGCGCAGCTGCTCCGGCGTAGGGCCGACAAAGGCAATACCCGCGGTCTCGCAGGCTTCGGCAAAGGCGGCGTTCTCTGAGAGAAAACCGTAGCCCGGATGGATCGCCTGGGCCCCGCTGGCTTTCGCCGCGGCAATGATTTTATCGCTGACCAGATAGGTGTTCGCCGCCGGGCCGTCGCCCAGGCTCAGGGCCTCGTCGGCCTCGCGAAGATGCAGGCTACTGATATCCGCTTCGGAATAGACTGCCACGCCGCCAATATTCATGGCGCGCAGCGTGCGCAGAATGCGGCAGGCAATCGCCCCGCGGTTGGCAATCAGGAGTTTCGTCAACATAGTTCAGACTCAATCGTGGCGGGTCGTCCCGCCGAAAATTGGCTCACCGCATGGTCGTCCACGGGGAAAAAACGTTTACGGCAGGATCCGTCCGGCGCGCACTTCAAACAGGCGGTAAAGCATCTGGCGCAGGCGCTGCCAGCGGGTGGGTGTCAGTTCCATACCAGCACCTCCGCCGGGGTCGGGTTCCAGCCGTTGCAGGGGTTGTTCAGCTGCGGGCAGTTGGAGATCAGCACGATGACGTTGCACTCCGCGCGCAGCTCGACGTATTTCCCCGGCGCGGAAATGCCGTCAGCAAAGGTCAGCCCACCCTCAGGGGTGACCGGCACGTTCATAAAGAAGTTGATGTTGGCTGCGATATCGCGCTTTTGCAGGCGGCCATCGTGCAGGCAGGCGCAAAGGAAGTTGTCCCGACAGCTGTGCATATGGCGTTTGTCGAGGGCATAGCGCACGGTGTTGCTCTCCTGAGCGCAGGCCCCGCCGAGCGTATCGTGCCGCCCGCAGGTGTCGGCCACGATGGTCAGCAGCGGGTTGCCGAGATTCGAGTAGAGCACGCTCCCGCTGGTCAGGTAAGCGTTGTTCTGCCGACGCAGCGTGCGCTGAGCGTCGTAGCGCTCCCGCGGGTTATCGGCGCTATAGAACAGGGTATCCACCGCCTGGTTACCCTCCAGATCCAGCAGGCGCAGGGTCTGGCCCTTTTTTACTTCAAACAGGTACGGCTCGCCCGCCGGGATCACGTGGCGGAAGGTCGCCTCCTGGGGCTGTTTTTCGCGGACATTCGTCATCTTGCGGCTCCTTACAGGGCGAAAAGTTGGGTGTTGGTGAGGGCACGGCCGTTTTCCGGGCGCGTGAGGAGTGCGTTAATGGCCCCCTCCTCGTCCTCCGCCTGTCGCCAGCTGAGCTGTACCGGGCGCGGCGCATACTCGCTGGACGGGTCCATCGGATGCTGCAGGGCGGTCATCACCATCAATGTGTCCATCGGGGCGAACAGCTCGACGTAGCTGCCCGGTTGGGAATGGTCGCGGTGGAAGCTGAACTGTCCGTGATCGTCCACGGTCACTTTGCTGAAGAAGTTGACCACCATCAGCAGGTCTTCGAGGTTGAGATCCCATTTGCCCATCTCCACCAACAGGTTGTCGGTGCCGTTACGGAAGAAGCCGTTGCGCAGCTCCTGATAGCGCCCCTGGCCATATTTTTCCGTCACTTCGGCGGCATTGAGCACCCCGCCAAAGGGATCGTGCCAACCACTTGTATCGGCAATAATGCCCGCCAGCACCCGGCCCATATCGGAGTAGAAGCAGTGCCCGGCGGTCAGGCGCGCGGTGTGCTGGCCTTTCAGGGTGTCCGGCAGGTTCAGGCGTTCGCTCTTCTCGTGCGGGTTGAGCATCATCAGGCTGACGTTCGCCCCGCCGTCGAGGTCGGTGATACGCAGGATCTGCCCGCGTTTCAGCACAAACGAGAGGTGGCCGCCGCCCGGCAGGATCTCTTCACGCAAAATCGTATTCATAGTGTTAACCCCTTAAGGCATAAACGTTGTCGGGAGTCGAACCGCTCAGGCTGGAGAGCCGCGTCTCGTTGAGCGGAATGTCGTAAGTAATGCGCGCTCCGTAGGCATTCGGGGCCTGCGGATCGAGGCGCACCTTGTCGAACACCAGCAGGCGGGTGCCGAGGTTGAAGCCTTCGGAGAGATCGTGGGTGACCATAAACACCGTCATGCGGGTTTCGCCCCACAGCTGCAGGAGCAGCGCGTGCATATCTTTGCGAATCCCCGGATCCAGCGCGCCAAAGGGCTCGTCCAGCAGCAGAACCCGCGGCTGCATAATAAAGGCCTGAGCAATGGCTAAACGCTGCTGCATCCCGCCAGAGAGCTGGGCGGGATATTTATCGAGGGCATGGCCGAGGCCGACCTTGTCCAGCATCTGCGCGGCCTGCTCCCGCGCGGCGCGTTTTTTCGCGCCAAACAGCCGTCCAAACAGCGGGGATTGCGGCAGTTCGAGTCCAATGGCGACGTTATCCAGCACGCTGAGATGCGGAAAGACCGAGTAACGCTGGAACACCACGCCCCGGCGGCTGTCCGGTTCGGCGGTCAGCGGTTTACCGTCCAGAGTGATCGAGCCCCGGCTCGGCCTTTCCTGCCCGAGCAGCAGGCGCAGAAAGGTCGATTTCCCGCAGCCGGAAGCCCCGACCATCGAGCAGAACTCGCCCTCGTTGATCTGCAGATTCAGCCGCTCCAGCACCACATGGTCGCCGTACTCCTGCCAGATATTGTTGATGGTGATAAAACTCATGCTTTTCCTCCTTCTGCCCACGGGAAACAGCGTTTGTGCAGCTGGCGCAGGGCCAGATCCATCAGCCATGCCAGCAAGGTGATCCACAGGACATAAGGGATAATCACGTCCATCGCCATATAGCGGCGGACGAGGAAAATGCGATACCCCAGCCCGGCGGTGGAGGAGATGGCCTCCGCCGAGATGAGGAACAACCAGGCCGAGCCGAGCAGCAGGCGCAGCGAGGTCAGCAGACGCGACAGCAGCTGTGGCAGCACCACCCGCAGCACCAGCGTCCAGCTGTTGGCCCCCAGGGTCTGGGCTTTGATCAGGATCTCCGGCGGGATTTCGCAGGCGCGATGCTCCAGATCCCGGGCCAGCATCGGGGTGATGCCGATAACAATCAGCATGATTTTCGACAGTTCATCGAGGCCGAAGACAATAAACAGCACCGGTAAAATCGCCAGCGGCGGGACCATCGACAGCACCGTCATCAGCGGCGACAGCGACGCGCGCCACAGGGGGAACACCCCGGCAGTGATGCCGATGCACAGGCCGATCAGCGAGGCGATCGACAGCCCCACCAGCAGACGAGCCAGGCTCACCAGGGTGTCGACCCAGAACAGGTACTCGCCGCTGCGTTTATCCGGGGTGAAGGCCATCCGCGAGAACGCATCCAGCATCTGCTGCAGGCCGGGCAGCAGCTTGTCCTGCGGGTTGGCCTCGAGGCGCACCGCCGAGCCGAAAAAATAGGCAGCCAGCAGCAGGACAAAGGGCAGCATCACCAGCATCAGCCGCATGCCCGGGGTGGGATGACGATTAATTTGTCGCATGGAGACTCCGTCACTCATTACAGCTGGCCCGCGGCGGCCATCTTCACGAAGCTGTCGTCAAAGCGCAGTTTGACGTTGCTGGCATCGCCCTGGGTCACGTTCCCCGGGAAGCTCATGCCGATAAATTCGGCGCTCTGCGCGCCATCGCCCAGCAGCCCTTTATCGAAGGAGAACGCCGCCACGCGCTGCATGGTTTTCGCCAGATCCGCCGAGGTGACAAAGGCGATATTGTCCTGCGGGGTGTAGAACAGGTGGGTGGTTTTGAGCTGCGCCTGATAGCCGGTGAGATCGGTGCCGGACGCCGCCGCCATCGCATTCAGGGCGTTCGCATCCTGGGCCTTCATCAGCCCCATCATCTCGTACCATGCCCCGGTCAGCGCTTTGCCCAGCGCCGGGTTGTCCTTCAGGGTTTCGCTGTTGACCACCATCATGTCGATCAGCTCGCCCGGCACCTGCGAGGAGCTGAACACCTCGGTGGTTTTCGGTGTGCCTTTGATGACCGAGAGCTGCGGGTTCCAGGCCACGGCGGCCTGCACATTTTGCGTGGCGAAAGCCGAGACGATATCCGCGTCCGAGGTGTTCACCACGGTGACGTCTTTCTCCGCCAGCCCGGCTTTCTCCAGCCCGCGCACCAGCAGGTAGTGAGAGACGGACAGCTCCGGCAGATAAATCTTCATGCCTTTGAGATCGGTAAGGGTTTTGCCCTCGCCTTTCATCACCACGCCGTCGTTGCCTTCCGAGTAGCTACCGAGGATCAGCGCCGTGGTGTCCACCCCGCCCGCCGCCGGAATGGTCAGCGCATCCATATTGGTCATGGTGCAGCCGTCAAACTGGCCAGCGGTGTACTGGTTGATAGATTCGATGTAGTCGTTGAGCTGTACGACGTTGATTTTGATGCCGTACTTGTCGGCCCATTTATCGATGATTTTGTTAGTGCTGATGGTGCCCCAGGGCATCCACCCTGCGTAGATGGTCCAGCAGACGTTGAACTCTTTTTTGACGGCCGCAAAGGTGGGGAGACTGACCAGCATCGCCAGCGACAGGATAAGAGTGCGGAGTAATGGCGTTTTCTTCATGCTTGACCTCTGAGTGGCACAAAATAAGGGGGCAGCGCGACACCGTCTGGTGCTGCTGTCTCCCGGGCTTTTGTCCCGCCGTGTAACCTCTCAGAGGTCGCCAGCTCTTGGACCAGTCATTCACTAACGTGAACCGGAACCCTAGCCAGCTATTGTCATGTTGTGTGGTGCTGCCCTTCGTATTTGGTGGTTGCAAAGGGTGTGCCAGGAATTTTTTGTGAGGTTTATTAGTGGGTTGAGGAAATCTGCGGATTGGGTTTCACTGTTTTGGTGAGGCGGTGCGGGATGGGTGCACTGTGGTGGTGCTCAGGAAAGGCTGGCTAGATGGGGGTCGGTTGAGCACGTCTTTGGGTAAAGTTGATGAACTTAATGCCCGAAACAGAGGATCCGCTTTGTGCCAGTTGCAGAAGTCATTATGAGAGCAAAGAGTAATACCGAGTAAGGTTATTGGTAATCGAATGAAACCCCGGTCATGTCTTTTAAGAACCGGCAAAGGTCATCCCCAGCATCCTCAATCGTACGAAAATTAACAGAGTTTACACATCCGGATTTATGCTCATTAAGACGGGCAATGAATGGCGGTGTTGGATCTTGCCCTGTAAGGCTTGTGAATCTGACCGCATCAACACGCCAGCGATACATTGCCCCATATCGTTGCACAGCCCTGATGCCTGTGCTGGTATTTTTCATCGCTTTAATAGAAATTGGCATAATGAATACCTATTACTTGAAATAGTTGTAATGATTGCATAGACCTTACACAGCTGACCAGTGCAGTTTATAACAAACGGCTGAATGGCAGAAGGAATGTAGTCCCCCCAGTTTTTAGTTTACTGCTGTGATTTATGCCCACAGGCAAACGTCCGCTTCTCGCTCAGAGCGGACCTACGCCCACTCCTCGCCCATCCGCCACTTCCCGGGGCGGCTCGAATTCATCGCTATTGCGCGCTCATATCCATAAGAAACCAACCCTCAAAAACTGTACGTCACCTTCAAACTCCCCGTGGGCGACGTTTTGCGTTGAACAATGGGACTATCACCCGCATCCCCCGTCAACTGCGTTGCACCCGCTGAGGCAAGCACGCTCCAGCGCGAGGTGAGCCTGTGGGTCCAATCCAGATTCATCGACCAGGCATAAATACCGGCTCCGGCGTCATGTCGGGCAAATCCCGATGCGCTCGACTGGGCGGAACTGACACCATAGTACGTCTGCATATACTTGCCGGATCCCCAACTGCCTGTCAGCGCCAGCGTCACCTCATTTTTTGGTGAGGTATAGAGCGGGCTGATAATACCGAAATGCACCGCCTCACCGTTGTCTCTTTCAGAAACCGGAACCTCAGCCTGCAGCTGCAGATGAAGCCAGTCGGTCACCTTATACCCCAGCCCAGGCACAACGATGGCCGAGCCTTTGATGTCGCCCATACCCCGCAGGTAGTCGCTGCCGGAGCTGATCGAATCGCTGCTCACGTCTTTATCTTTACGGCCTGTTCGATAGCTCACTGCGGCGCTGTAATCCAGGTTGCCGATGTTGTTGCCGTAACCAATCCCTCGCGTGGTGCTGATAAAGAAGCCGTTTGCCATGGCGTAATCCACCACCTGCGCCGCATTGACGCGGCTTTTATCCGAACCCGAGTAGCGTGGCGCGACATCCACGCCTCCGCCCAGTGTTAATACGTTACCCTGGCTCTGTTCTGCCGCCAGTACAGGCGTGGCCAGTAACGCCAGAACGACGCCCGGCACGATGTTTTTCAGGCTGCGGCCCGAGAGCAAGTGTGGGGACGTATGACGCAGTTTGATGTTTCTCATTAAAGAAGTCCTTCTGGATTCAAATGGTGACGATGCAAGCGGTTAAACGCCAGAACGCCCATTTTGAATACTGACCCTAAGGTTCTTATGAGCCGAAAATGAAGAAAGACTGAAGCGCGCGCGGGTGCTGTAAACCGGATAGATTTCCTGATACCGTTTTTTCTTAAGATGTTCTTCATTCACGGTTGATACAGTTACCAGTGTGAAAATTCTACTAATCGAAGACGACCTGGATCTCGGCAATGGCGTACGTATCGCCCTTGCCGATCAAGGATTTGACGTCATATGGGTTCGCCGTAAAGAAGATGCACTGCATCAGCTTGACGTCTGCGTGCCAGAACTTATTTTGCTCGACCTGGGGCTGCCCGACGGCGACGGCATGAGCCTCATGACGCGCTTACGCCAGCAGCTTAAGGGGATCCCCGTCATCATCCTAACGGCGCGAGGCACGCTGCAGGATCGCCTGTGCGGGCTGGATGCAGGTGCAGACGACTATCTCGTTAAACCTTTTGTTCTCGCCGAACTGCTGGCGCGGGTAAGAGCCCTTGCGCGGCGCAGTTACGGTTTCGAGAATGAGACGATAGAAATTCGAGGCTTATTCCTTCATATGCCGACGCGTCGCGTGACGGTAAACGCGCGTCACGTCGAACTGACGGCCAGTGAATACGCGCTGCTTGAAACGTTGATGCTGCGTGCTGACCGCGTGATAACGCGACGGTTTCTGGAAGAACGGATATTCGGCAACAAAGAGAATCTCAGTAATGCGCTCGACGTGCATATGGGGAATTTGCGGCGAAAGATCGGCGACGGTTACGTGCGAACGGTGCGTGGCGTCGGGTATGTTATTGATACCGTTGCTGTTCAGAAGGTAACGACTTAATGCGAAACCTGTGGTATCACCTGAGGCGCCCAACGCTGGTACGCCGAATTATCATCGCCCAGATGCTGCTGCTTACCCTGCTGTGGAGTCTTTTTTTAACCTTCATTCTCTGGGAGGACCTGCGCAGCCCTCCCATACTCACGGGCAGTAAGACTTACGAAACGCTTTTTACCCTGGTTGAGCGAATGGACGAGCGCCCGCAGGCGCGAACCGAAGTCCTGGAAGCCTTCAGCAAGGCGTTACGCGAAAGCTATGGCGGCGGTGAAGATCCCGCACTATCGATTAACCTCATCGTTCGCAAGAACGGTGCCGTTATTTTTTCATCTGCGGGCGCACCTGTGGGGGTAACCAATACCCGTCCCGGAGAAATGGAGCATGTTCAGAGTGAAGGTCGAGCCTGGACCAGCCGCACCCTTAAATCCGCACACTCCGACGTGGAAGTCACCCTGTTCACCCCTGCCAGCGGCTGGAACTTCTTTATCTACCTGAACTCGCGCGGCTATTACATCCTGCCGCTGCTGGTCTGTTTCCCTTTTCTTCTGTTCCCCGCGTGGCTGTCAATTCGCATTGCCATGCGCCCCTGGAACAAGGTGGTCAATGAAATTTCATTGCGCACGCCAGACGATCTCTCCCCTTTAAAAGCTGTACCAAAACACAGGGAGCTTCGCCAGATGGTGGATGCAATTAACGACTTTCTCGCCAGGGTGCGAGAAAGCGCGGAAAGGGAGCGGGTTTTCATTGCCGATGCGGCTCACGAACTGCGAACGCCGCTGGCGGCGATGCGAATCAACGTGGAAGCGTTGCAATCGTATGTACTCAGCCAGAGCCAACAGGAATTGCTTGCAGGGATTGTTCGCAGCAATAGCCGTGCTGCGCGTCTCGTCAATCAGTTGCTGCTGATGATGCACAGTGAAGCACGCATTGACACGGTTATGGAGCCCGTACCGCTGATGTCCCTCATCCAGGATCGAATGGCTGCGCTGGAACCGTTAGCCTCTGAGCGCAGGGTTGAGCTGGAGTTCTTCGCTGAAGATGAAGTTTGGGTCTCAGGTATCCGGGAATGTCTGATGTCGCTGATCGACAATTTGATTGAAAATGCCGTGAAGTACAGCCCTGAGGGTGGGCGGATTCAGGTGGATGTTCGTTCATTAGAGAAATCCACTCAGCTACGCGTTTCCGATGCAGGGCCCGGCATTCCGGTTGAATTACGCGAGCGCGTGTTCGACCGATTTTTCCGCGATCCCAATCAACTGCAAAGCGGGAGTGGACTGGGGCTTGCCATCGTTAAAGCGGTGACGCAGCAGCACAACAGCTGTGTAAACCTGAGCACTTCCGCAGAAGGTGGCCTGATGGTGACGGTTGACTTCCCGAACCGCACGTTTAGCTAAACAGGAACAGGGGGTTCGATCGCAAATGCCGCAGATTGCTTCAAAAAAATTACCGTATTTGTTATATTGTTGTTTATTGCTTATTCACCTTTGCGGTGCCAAAAAGAACAAGATTCACCGCAACCCAGGATACAAAAATGTTAGATTACCGCTTCCCGACAGCTTTGCAGATGGTTCTCAGCGTAGCAATGGCGGAGCAATTGGGTGAACGTTCGACGAGTGCGATTCTGGCCTACGGTCTGGAAGCAAACCCGAGCTTCATCCGCAAACTGATGGTTCCTCTCACGCGTGACGGTATTATCGTCTCCACACTTGGCCGTAACGGCTCTATTCGTCTTGGACGCCCGGCGGAAGAGATCACCCTGCGCGATATCTACCTCTCCGTCATCGAAGATAAAAAGCTGTGGGCATCACGTCCTGACGTACCGGCCCGCTGCGTAGTCAGCGCTAACGCCTGCTGGTACTTCAAGTCTATCTCCGAAGAAGCGGAGCAGGCTTCGTTACAGGTACTGGCGCGCCATACCGTGGCAAGCGCGCTGGAAGAAGTGAAAAAAGCCGATACCAGCGGCTGCGATCCGGTGCCTGAACTTATCGCCAAGTATAAAGAAGCGCTTTAACTTTCCCTAAGTGCAAAAAAAACCGCCTTGCTATGAAGGCGGTTTTTTATTATCTGCAACATCCCTACGCGGGCAGAACATCCCTTTCCGCTTTTTTGCCGCGCGTCATAAACTTACGCAGCGTCACGTAAAACACCGGCGTCAGGAACAAACCAAACAGCGTCACCCCCAGCATCCCGGAGAAGACCGTGATCCCGGTAACGCCGCGCACTTCTGCGCCAGCGCCGTGGCCGAGGATCAGCGGAATGGTCCCGGCAATAAAGGCGATGGAGGTCATCACAATCGGGCGTAAACGCAGGCGGCACGCCTCCAGCGCGGCTTCCATAATGCCTTTGCCCTGAATTTCCAGCTCGCGGGCAAACTCCACGATAAGAATCGCGTTTTTACACGCCAGCCCCATCAGCACCACCAGCCCTACCTGCACGAACACGTTGTTATCGCCACCGGTCAGCCAGACGCCAAACAGCGCGGAGAGCAGGGTCATCGGCACGATGAGGATCACCGCCAGCGGCAGCGTCCAGCTTTCATACAGCGCCGCCAGCACCAGGAACGCCAGCAGCACCGCGACCGGGAAGACGATCAGCGCCGTATTGCCCTGCGTGGCCTGCTGGAAGCTCAGGTCTGTCCATTCAATGTTCATCCCGTTCGGCAGGATCTGCCTGGACATTCCGTCCAACTGCGCCATCGCCTGCGAGGACGAAAGTACGCGCGGGTCGGCATCGCCAATCAGATCCGCCGCCGGGTAACCGTTGTAGCGAATCACCGGGTCCGGGCCATAGGTGGTCGTGATATTCACCATACTGCCAATCGGCACCATTTCACCCTGGCTATTGCGGGTGCGCAGATTCGCAATGTCTTCCACGCTGTCGCGGAACTGCCCGTCTGCCTGCGCCATTACGCGCCAGGTACGCCCGAACTGGTTGAAGTCATTCACGTACGACGAGCCCAGATAGGTTTGCAGCGTACCGAAAAGATCGGTCAGCGACACGCCCTGCGCTTTCGCCTTGTCACGGTCAACCTGCACGTCCAGCTGCGGAACGTTAGCCTGGTAGGTTGAGATCGGGAAGTGCATTCCCGGCGTCTGCATAATCGCACCGGACATGGTGTTTACCGCATTTTGCAGCGCGCCATAGCCCAGACCGCCGCGATCCTGAATGTACAGGGAATACCCCGACCCCTGACCCAGCCCTAAAATCGGCGGCGGCAGGATGGAGAAGCCAAAGCCCTGCTGGATTTGCGCAATTTTCGCATTGATCTCCGCGTTAATTTCCGCAGCAGTATGTTTACGCTGGTCGAACGGCTTCAGGCCGAAGAAGACCGTCCCCGTATTCGGCGTATTGGTGAACTGCAGCGCGTTCAGCCCCGGGAACGCGACCGCGTAGTCCACGCCTTCGGTATTCATCCCGATTTCGCTCATTTTGCGGATCACCGCATCGGTGCGCGCCAGCGATGAACCTTCCGGCATTTTCACGCCGCCAATCAGGTACAGCTTGTCCTGCGTCGGAATAAACCCGCCGGGTACCGCTTTAAACATGACGCCTGCGGCACAGAGCAGCAGCAGATACACCCCAAACACCGCCCCGCGTCGGCCGAGCGTTTTGCCCACCAGCCCCTGATAGCCGTTCGAGCTACGATGGAAAAAGCGGTTAAACGGACGGAAAATCCAGCCGAACAGACGATCGATAAGCCGGGTCGGGAAATCTTTCGGCGCGCCGTGCGGTTTTAACAGCAGTGCTGCCAGCGCCGGAGAGAGCGTCAGCGAGTTGATGGCAGAGATGACGGTGGAAATCGCGATCGTCACCGCAAACTGCTTGTAGAACTGCCCGGTAACGCCCGAGAGAAACGCCATTGGCACAAACACGGCGCACAGCACCAGCGCAATCGCGATAATCGGCCCGGATACTTCTCGCATCGCCTGATGCGCCGCCGCAAGCGGAGCAAGCCCCTCTTCGATATTTCGCTCGACGTTTTCCACCACCACAATGGCGTCGTCCACCACGATACCGATGGCCAGCACCAGCCCGAACAAGCTCAGGGTATTCAACGAGAAGCCCAGCAGGTAGAGAATGCTGAAGGTCCCCACTACCGACACCGGCACCGCGATCAGCGGAATGATCGACGCGCGCCAGGTTTGCAGGAACAGGATCACCACCAGCACTACCAGCACCACCGCTTCCAGCAGCGTTTGCACGACTGCACGAATGGAGTCGCGCACGAAAACGGTCGGATCGTAAGGTGCCGCCCACTTCATATCTTCCGGGAAACGGGTGGACAGTTCGTCCATTTTCGCGCGCACCGCGTTAGACAGATCGATGGCGTTCGCCCCTGGAGACTGGAAGATACCAATCCCGACCGCGTCTTTGTTGTTCAACTGGGAACGCAGCGCATAGCTGCCGGACCCCATTTCGATACGCGCCACGTCGCGCAGGCGGACGACCGTACCGTCCTGCGTCGTTTTCAGGACAATATTGCCAAACTCTTCTTCGGTATGCAGACGGCCCTGGGCGTTAATGGAGATCAGGAAATCGCTCTCTTTCGGCAGCGGCTCGGCACCAAGCTGCCCGGCGGATACCTGCACGTTCTGCTCCTGCATCGCCGTGACCACATCCGAAGCGGTCAGCCCGCGGGCCGCCACCTTGTTGGGATCCAGCCAGACGCGCATCGCGTATTCACCCGAGCCGAAAATCTGGATCTGGCCGACGCCGGGCAGGCGCGCCAGCTCGTCCTTCACCTTCAGCGTGGCGTAGTTACGCATATACAGGGAGTCGTACTTACCGTTGGGCGAAAACAGATGCACCACCAGCGTCAGCGTCGGGGACTGTTTCTGGGTGGTAATACCCAAACGCCGCACGTCTTCCGGCAGACGCGCTTCGGCCTGCGCGACGCGGTTTTGCACCTGTACCTGCGCCTGATCCGGGTCGGTTCCCGGACGGAAGGTGACGGTGGTCACCAGCACGCCGTCGGAGCCCGCGACGGACTTCATGTACATCATGTTCTCAACGCCGTTGATCGCCTCTTCCAGCGGCGTCGCCACGGTCTCGGCAATCACTTTCGGGTTGGCCCCCGGATACTCCGCGCGCACCTGCACGCTTGGCGGCACGACGTCAGGATATTCGCTCACCGGCAGCAGCGGGATGGCGATTAACCCTGTGATAAAAATCAGAATCGACAGCACCGCGGCAAAAATAGGCCTGTCGATAAAAAAGCGGGAAAAGTCCATGGGTCGGATTCTCAGGTAAGGGATCAGTTGAGGGCGGCGTTGGCGGTCATGGCAACGGTTTTCGCGTTAACCGGCATTCCCGGTACAAACACTTTTTGTAAACCGTCGACGATCACTTTATCGCCAGGGTTCAGCCCCTGCTGCACGATGCGTAGCCCGTCTGCCAGACGTCCCGGCGTGATATCGCGACGCTGTGCTTTACCCTCATTATCAACCACGTAAACATACTTGCGATCCTGATCGGTCAGCACCGCCTTGTCGTCGATCAGCGTGGCTTTGAATTCCGCGCTGCCCGGCAGGCGTACGCGGGCAAAAAGGCCCGGCGTGAACTGACGCTGCGCGTTATCCAGCAGCGCGCGCATGCGGATAGTGCCGGTACTCGGTGTTAGCTGATTATCCAGAAAATCCACTTTGCCCTGATGGGGATACCCCTCCTCGCCCGTCAGGCCAATCTCGACCGGTAGCGCCGTGTGATTGCTGGACGCCCCCTGCCCGTTGCGGGCCAGATTTTGATAGTGAAGGTAGGTCGACTCATCTACGTCAAAGTAGACGTAAACCGTCTTCTGCGAGACCAGCGTGGTGAGGACGCTGGCGCTGTCACCCGCGGTGACAAGATTACCGCTGGTAATCAACGCGCGGCTGGCGCGGCCATCGATAGGCGCGGTGACTTTGGTGAAATCGAGGTTAAGTTGCGCGGCATCAACCGCCGCCTGTGCCGCGCGAATGTCGGCCTGCGCCTGAGTAGCAGCCGAACGACGCTGCTCCCACTCTTCGCGGGATACCACGTTGGTATTGACTAATTTATCGGTACGGTTCGCTTCACTACGCGCCAGGTTGGCCTGCGTTTTGGCTCTCGCCAGCGTAGCCTGCGCCTGTTCCAGTGCGGCGCGATAGGTTCTGTCATCGATAGTGAACAGCACCTCGCCCTTTTTCACTTCCTGGCCGTCGGTGTAATTCACTTTATCAATGTAGCCGGAAACGCGCGGGCGTAGCTGAACGCTCTCCACCGCTTCGATCCGGCCGTTAAAGCTATCCCACTGGCTGATGGATTTCACGACCACGTTAGCTGCACTGACAGCGGGTGCTTGTGGCGCAGCGTTTTGCGCGACGCTGTCATCGCACCCGACGAGCAACACGGAGGCGAACATCGCCCCCAGTGCGCTCAGATGAAAGTTACCCCAGGTTTTTTGCAGGCTCATTATTTTTATTCCGGTAATTGTAGCCGCCGGGCAAGACGCAGGGGGAGGCGCTGCGCTACTTCCTTTGTCCGGTGGCTGGCTTAAGGCCTTTTGTGTCGTTCATCGCCACAAAACTGTAACAGTTGCGAATACACTATTCCCGGCGATTGTAGGAAGGCGCTTAATTAAGTGCAAGAATAATTGTTGCACTTAATGTGCTATTTGAGTCGATGTTAAAACACCCGTTTCGCTCAGGGATTTAAATGCAATAATAAAATTTGCAATTAACCGAAAAACGCGCCACCTTTAAATGCAACAGATAAAGATACCTTTATACAAGTAGCGTGAGGATAACCAGATGAACACTGGCGCATTTATGCATGATTTACTCGACTGGATCGACAACAACCTGGATAGCCGTCTGGATATTGAGTCCGTTGCCAGTCGTTCCGGCTACTCAAAATGGCATCTCCAGCGTCTGTTTAAGGAACATACTGGCTATCCCCTCGCTGGGTACATTCGCGCGCAAAAGCTGCAAAAATCGGTTGAGCGCTTAACCCGCAGCGACGAGCCGATTTTGAACGTGGCCATCGCGCTGGGCTTTGACTCCCAGCAGTCCTTCAACCGCAGCTTTAAGCGTCAGTATGGTCAGGCACCTGGGGCATGGCGGCGGAGTATGGGTGGCCCGGAAACGCAGCAGCTACGCCAGTAATTCATATTTTGCTGCAACGTCGATCTGTAGCCGCAACACTGTGTATAAACACAGTGCAGCGAGGTGCACGATGGCTGTTGCAAAGCGTAATGCAGATGGATGAAACGCAGGCTGAAAAGATCAGAAATCTTGTCTCAGCCCTTCAACACGCAAAGCGGGATGGCCGGAAACATTGCGGGACTACATTACTCTGACCGTCGCATAATTTTTCACAGACCAGTCAGCCAATCGTCGCTGCGCACGTAAGCCTGCTTCTTATCGCGCGTTGTGCTGCCTCCGCCGTTCCTCCGACGTTGCCGCTTATAGAGGTAATTTTGTTCCTGATGTGGTCCGCTTTGTGCCAGGAGCGGGCGTTGTATATAGTGCTAAATAATAATTACTGATGTCAGTTCCAAAACTACAAAAGTTCTAATAAAGATTGGCGCGGATAATGAATAGAATTTACATCTGGCATTATGATTTTTGACAAGTAAACGGGAACAGTATGGCACGTCGAATTGAGCTTCAGGGCATAGTTAACGCACTCAATGGGAGCTTTGTTAGTCGAAATAATGACTTTAGAGGATACTGGTCTATTGGTCAGTTAAAATCATTCGCTATCAATAACGATCTTACTTCAATAAAGTTATCCCTTACTGCTTTTAAGAATAGCGACGTTTTTAATCTACAAAATCACATTGTACATCAATACACCGGCATGCTTCAGAATCTACTCAGAAAACAGGCGATTCCCTTGATTTGGGTAAATGAGGCTAGTATAACGATCGACTTTTACAATAATGCAGAATACACCTCGTTGCATGAGGGCTCAGACTTGGGTGAACCTTTCAAGTGTCGTTGTCAAATAATAGATGATACTGGTCACGATTTTTCCTCCATCATTTATGGTCTGTGCCGGCCTCACTCTATTATGAACGAGTTAAAATCGACCCGATAATCAACTATGTGAATCATCAGATAAACTTCCGCTTCTCGCTCATGGCAGTAGCGCTTAAAGATTTTCCATATAATGAAACGCTTTCATTAACTCTTCTTCTGTAAGCGGCGATATCAGACTTGCACCTGTATCTTTTTCAACCTTCATCAATAGCTCGTTGCGGGTTATTCCCAATCTATTTGCAACGTGGTTAGCGCAACTGCGTGCGTGGGAGGCTTTGTGTGCAAGGAGGCCTTCTATGTCTAAAACTTTTCTTCTTGATGACGAATGTGACATTGATTCCACCTTTAATCGAAATTACTGCCCGTTCAAGGCATCCTCTTTATGCAGAAAATATAACCACCGATGAGTTCCTACGCTCAGGGAGGTAGCGCTGGCGGAGGTAGGAATACCGTGCATAAAAAAACGGCCAGCCTTACGGCTGCTCCGCCAGCGCCACCGAGATTTTAAGGGGATAAGCGCTGTGACGACAAAAAATATCGCTTTATGCCAACGGGTTCCTACGCCCGATTGCGGATGTGCCGCAACGCAGTGACTTTACAACCCTGAGGATATGAAGAAAAGCGTTAACCTTGGATTACATAGAGTTACTTTGAGGTTTGCGAGACGTCTTCCAGAAAGGGCTGCCGGGGCACTTCGCTTGCCCATCCTGTAAAACTGAAGAGAAGCGGCAATAGATAAATACAGTTGTCTGTAAGGAAAATTTACCCTTTATAATGAACAGCTCTGTAACTGCCCTACCCAGTGAATATCTCCCAACGCAAGGCAGCCAATATGAAACCTGAGAGTGCATTAGTTTTAGAAGAGCTTAGATCCAAACTGCGGCCCGCGTCGGTGGCACAGGTCGGCGGTTTTCGCCCTGGTGCAGACCCTCTGACTTCCTGGTTTTTAAAAGGTGTTTGTCTTCCAGGAGAAGGATTGCCCGTCTGGAAGGGTCAGCCGATGTTTCCACTTATTCAGATCCGTACGGATGAGCTTCCGGTGATCCCTGAACAACTAAAGGGCATCGCCCTTCTGGTGCTGTTTCACAATAGGGAACACCATCCCTTTGACCAACCTCACGGCGAGGGGTGGCTCATTCGGGAATATGCCACGCTTGAAGGGCTTGAGTTATTACCCGAATTAGAGACACCGTATCACCCATTTCCTGTTCGCTGGGTGAGCGTTAATGATGATGCGCCGGGATGGGAGGACGCCTGGGATATTATCGACCTTTCTGAGGTAAATGATGATACGCAGGCCAGCGACAGCTTCTTTGATGATTTTAACCGCTACGGGGGAACCAAAGTCGGGGGGTATCCGATGGAGATCCAACATAGCGTGGGGATTAAGGACTTTGTTTTTCAGGTGGGTTCGGAAGAAAAAGTAAACTGGATGTGGGCAGACAATGGTATTGGCTACTTTCACCGCTCAGCTGAGGGAATTTGGCAGTTTTCATGTCAGTTCTACTAGTAGTACAACGTTCGACACTCGCTTACAGCGAACTTTCACAATTGTCCGTAAGTACCAAAAGCAGACGATAACGTGTTATGACGATTTCTGGATTATCCGTAAAATTGCTTATACCTGCCTCGCCCCAAACCCCCATAAACATCAAGACATTATAGAAACATTTTTTAACACTACCTGTTTACATTGTAATGATTATTCATATCATCTTGATAATCACTATCACCTTGGCGGGTGATGTTCTTGCGGTGTCGGGCATCTGCGCCTCCGACACCTCGAAAAATCAGGATGATCATAATAATGAAACCGCGTTACCTCTGGGCTTTAAACCCGTGCTTGTTAATGATGTTAGCCGCTAATGCCTCGGCTGAAGGACAAAAAGAAGAGTCGCTGGTGGTCTCCGCCAGCCGCACAAACCACAGCATTACCGATATGGCGCAGACCACCTGGGTCATTGAACAGGCTGATATTGAACAGCAGGTTCAGGGGGGTAAAGAGCTTAAAGAGGTGCTGGCGCAGCTGATCCCCGGGATGGATGTCAGCAGCCAGGGGCGAACCAATTACGGTATGAATATGCGCGGTCGTTCGATGATGGTGATGGTCGACGGCGTGCGGTTAAACTCCTCGCGCAGCGACAGCCGCCAGCTGGATTCTATCGATCCGTTCAATATCTCCCGCATTGAAGTCATCTCCGGCGCGACCTCCCTCTACGGCGGCGGCAGTACCGGCGGCTTAATCAATATCGTCACCAAAAAGGGCCAGCCGGAGACGGAAGTCGAGTTCCAGACCGGCCTGAAAACGGGCTTCAACAGCCACAACGATAATGACGAGAATATTGCAGCGGCGGTCAGCGGCGGCAACGACAACGCTTCAGGGCGGCTGTCAGTCGCGTATCAGCGCTTTGGCGGCTGGTACGACGGCAAAGGCAATGAGGTGAACATTGATAATACCCAGACCGGTTTGCAGTACTCTGACCGGCTGGACGTGATGGGCACCGGTACCCTGAATATCGACGACCACCAGCAGTTGCAGCTCACCACGCAGTATTACAAAAGTGAATCCGACGGTAAGCACGGTCTCTATCTTGGCGAGAACTTCTCGGCAGTGACCGGTTCTGGTGACGCTTACAACAAAAACAATCTCGACTCCGACCGTATTCCGGGCACCGAACGCCACCTGATCAACTTGCAATATTCCAACACCGATTTCTGGGGCCAGGATCTGCTTGCACAGATTTACTACCGCGATGAAAGCCTGACCTACTACCCCTTCCCTACGCTTGCGGGCGGCCGGGTCACCAGCATTGGCGCATCCCAGCAAAAGACCGATTTCTACGGCGGCAAACTCACCCTCAACAGCAAACCGCTGGATGCGTTGACCCTGACATGGGGTGTCGATGCCGAGCATGAAACCTTCGACGCTAATCAGCAATTCTTCGACCTTAACAAAGCGGCAGCCAGCGGCGGCATGAAGCTGGATAATGCCTACAACGTGGGACGTTATCCGGGCTACAGCATCACTAACCTCGCCCCGTTCCTGCAATCGAGCTACGACTTCTCGGCGATCACCCTGAGCGGCGGCGTGCGCTACCAGTACACCGAAAACAAGGTCGATGACTTTATTGGTTATGCCCAACAACAGGGTATTGCCACCGGCAGAGCCACCTCGGCAGACGCTGTGCCCGGCGGTAAAACCGACTATAACAACCTGCTGTTTAACGCCGGTATTCTGGGTCACCTGACCGAGCGCCAGCAGCTGTGGTTCAACTTCTCCCAGGGCTTTGAGATCCCGGATCTGGCGAAATATTACGGCTCCGGCACCTATCAACTGGTGAATGGCCATTATCGTCTGGTCAACAGCGTGAACGTTAACGACTCAAAACTCGAAGGCATTAAGGTTGATGCCTACGAGCTGGGCTGGCGCTACACCGGGGACAACCTGCGCACCCAGATTGCCGGGTACTATTCGCTCTCTGACAAAACCATCAACATCAACAAAAGCGACATGACCATCAACGTCGAAGATGACGAGCGTCGCATCTACGGTGTTGAAGGCCAGGTGGACTATTTCTTCACCGACAGCGAGTGGAGCACTGGCTCAAACTTCAACGTCATCAAATCGGAAACCCGCGTCGACGGAAAATGGGAGAAGCTGACGGTAGACAGCGCCAGCCCGTCCAAAATGAGCGCATGGGTCACCTGGGCGCCGGGCGACTGGACTTTGCGTCTGCAAAGTACGCAGACCTTTGATTTGTCGGACGAGGCCGGTAAGCGTATTGAGGGCTATAACACCGCTGACTTCTTAGGCAGTTACCTTCTGCCGGTGGGCAAGCTGAGCTTCAGCGTCGAAAACCTGCTGGATGAAGACTACACCACCGCATGGGGGCAGCGTGCGCCGGGTCTCTACAGCCCAACCTACGGTGCTGAGAACCTCTATACCTACAAAGGTCGCGGCCGTACCTTCGGCCTGAACTACTCGGTCTTATTCTGATACGTATTAACTGCCGTCTGCATAGCGGGCGGCAGTTGACAGATGTCATTACCCCGGTAAGAATGCTGTACATTAAAACAGTATTTAAGGGGATGTGTGATGTTCGTTGAACTGGTTTACGACAAAAGAAATGTTGCGGGACTCCCCGGCGCAAGGGAGATCATCCTTGCTGAGTTAACCACCCGGGTGCACCGGATCTTTCCGGATGCCGAGGTGAAGGTAAAACCGATGCAGGCGAACGGCCTGAACAGCGATGCCAGTAAAAGCGATCGGGAGAAACTGAACCGCATGCTGGAGGAGATGTTTGACGAAGCCGATATGTGGCTGGTTGCGGAGTGAGGTTTCCAACATGACGACCTTTCATCAACTGACTGCCACCAGCCTGCGTGGCGAGCACATCTCTATGGCCGACTATGCGGGCAAGGTCGTTCTGGTGGTGAATACCGCCAGCCATTGTGGCTTCACGCCGCAATACGCAGGCCTTGAGATGCTCTACAAAAAGTATGCCGACCAGGGGCTGGTAGTACTGGGCTTCCCCTGCAACCAGTTCGGTAAGCAGGAACCCGGCGGTGCCGACGACATTGCGCAGACCTGTAACATTAACTATGGTGTGAGCTTTCCGATGTTCGGAAAAGTGGAGGTTAATGGCCCCGCTACGCACCCGGTGTTTCGTTACCTGAAAGCGGAACTGCCCGGCGTGCTGGGTGGGCGGATCAAGTGGAACTTCACTAAGTTCCTGATTGGACGCGACGGTAAACCGCTCAAGCGTTTTGCGCCGATCTCAACGCCGGAGAAAATAGAACCTTCTATTCTCGCTGCGCTTGTAATCTGAAGGTTGAGGAACTTTTCATCCATTAAATCAAGGAAAATAAATCTAAACATTCGTATTAGCTGCTCTAGTCAATAATGAAGTTAAATCATACATCTCCATCAACCTCCTTTAGGCATTTAAAATGCACTAGCAAAGATTTAGTATAAATTGCTAGAGGTAAATTAATTTAATCGTATTATATCTTTCGTATGCTTTGACATTGTAATGTTTATAAATTCAATGGCTCTCCTGTAAATCGTATATGCATACTCCACTTTGAATTGTATAAATAAAATTCCGCCCATCACCTCTGGTAATCATCTGGATTTTTTATTTAATCTCTCATGTTAATTATTTTATATATTCTTATAATCAGTTGTCTGAGATGATAATATCATAAACAAGCGGTACAGAGTTTTCAGAACATCAAACAATTAATGAGGGGGGGGCCTATGGGCGCCAGTAAAAACACAAAAAGTGCGAAAGTTGCATCAGACGATTTGGTATTCCTTACTGGAGTTGAACTTCAGAAAGCTACAGAGAGTCATGTTCATACTTTCGGTAATGGTTTTAAGTGTCGAACCGAAACGCGTGGATACATAACGCCAGGCAACAAAAGTCCGTTGGAACTTGTCATTAACAAACCAAGTGGCTTCATTGCTTTATGGGAAAAAGGAAGTATTCTTCATTGGAGATTTCAGGAAGCATCACTGGTCGCATTAAGAGATCCTGAAAAAATAAAAGATAAAACCAGAATACTCATAGGGAGAGCCCTTTTGGCATGGGGAGATGCTGTTCCGATTATGTTCTCTGAGCAGAAGGATAATTGGGATTTTGAAATTGCAGTGCGTAATGCTGATGATTGCGACATCAATGGCTGTACACTAGCAAGCGCCTTCTTCCCGGACGCTGGTCAGCATGAATTGGTTATTACCCAAAAATATTTGAACTGTCTGAAAAAGAGCAAACAGATACCCTCGCCCATGAATTTGGCCATGTGTTTGGACTTCGTCATTTCTTTGCATTAGTTCAGGAACAAACATGGCCTGCGGAAATTTTTGGTACACATGCGGCTTTTTCTATAATGAACTATGGTTCACTTAGCGAGCTAACAGATACAGATAAGAAAGATTTGAAAAATTTGTATCAACTTTGCTGGAGTGGCCAGCTTACTAATATTAATAAGACACCAATTCGATTTGTAAGACCGCATCATTTAAGTGGGTTGTTGTAGTAGATCTGTAGAAATCACTGCTAAGACTAGCATAATAAAATGACGGTCAACCTAACTCTGTGATGCTGAAACCTGCATTTCGTTAAAGGTAACGCTACTAAATGTTCGAGCATCAAGAATGAAATTGCATTAGCGTGAAATTTTAGATTTTTATCATATAAAACACATATAACAATCTTGTCTTGATATAAAAAAGCCTTAACACTCTCCTGTAACCTTGCAGGCAGAAGAAATATTCATCCAAACATTAATAATTTATTCGAGGTATTTATGTCTGACAATACAACCCCAGACGCTATGAACGGTATTCTTAGTGACCTCAAAAAACTAGGTGACTTAGCTAATAACGTTGCACCGCAAGATTTTGAAGATGTATGTGTATTTTACAGCAAAAATGTTAAAAAACCACTAGATGAGATTCTAGCAATACTGAATTCGCCTGCGGTTGATATTTTGCTTAGATTCATTCCATGGATTAGGGATTTTGTAAATATCCTTTTGCTTCTTCAGAAGCTGCTTGAGAAGAATTGTGAATTAAAATAGTTTGACTTAGGTCTAATACTTGTTGCGCATGTGGTTATTGTTTGTAAAATGACCGCTGTGATTATTTCAATAACAAGTAGAGGGACTTATGAAACAGTACAATAACGATCTTACCCCTGAAATTCTGGCATCTTTTGACAAACCAACTTTCAGTGATGACCAAGTTGCTGGAATGAGCCAAGAATGGCAGGAACTCATTACTAAACAGCAAACCGAACTCAAACAGCATCCAGTGATCGACATCTACCGCATCGCGGTTGAAGGAAGTCTGACTCGTGACGGTGGCATACTCAAAACCGCAACATCCACTTCGGAAGTAGAGATCAGCACAGGTCAAAAACTCCGGGTCGCTCAAACTCGGGATACAGTCGTTTATCCCGATGGTACTGAGGCGACAATAATCAGTGGTGCAGGAGAGGCTGCGCATAATAACGCAGGCCGTAGCGTTGCTCTTGTCGGCAGTCGTCTCAGCAATGGAGATGAAATAATAAGTACCCCTCAGGGAACAGGAATACTGGTTCTACGTCGTGGTATTCCTGCAGCAAAGAGATTTCTTGTTGATAACTTTGAAGTAGATAAAATATTGGCAGCAGAAACTGCTCACTGAGGGATCACTGATGGTAACGCAAAGAACGCTTGCAAAGCTGGGTAATAAAACGAGGTACGGGCACATCGTTTCTGCCTCATCAACTATTTTTGATGAAGATCATAATCCATTGGTGAGAGCTGGTGATAAAGCGTGGTGTGATGTTTGCAAAGGTGCTTTTGAAATCAATGCAACCTATACCGGACTCCTCGAAGCAGGTTTCATCGCGGGTGATGGAGATCTGGTTTTATGCCACTGCAAAGATAACTTTGTGATCGCCATGTCCGGCTTCACAGGGGAACGTCATCCGGGAATGATGAGCGCTAAATCAGCAGTCGTTGCCGTACCTCTGGTGCAACAAGCTCAGCAGGAACCGGAACAACACGCCCAGACAGCGAAAAAGAAAACAGGCACAGATGCTGGTTTTGCCGTTCTCTCCTATGGCGGTACTACAGAAGCCTGGCAGCGTCTGCTTTTCACTGAAAATCCACCAGCAGGAGCCAAAGAGCTATTCGCTACGTTGAATGGTGCAGACAAAAGCTATAAAGCTGGTTCGATTATGCTTCTGGTTGATCCTGAAAAGCAGGACGACGAACAGATTGCCCACATGAAAGCCGCGAAAGCCCGAGTTGATGCGGCGTTAGAACCGCTGACAATCCAAGAAGCTAACTTCCTGCATAAACACTACGCTACCATAGCTAATTTCACCAGCTACGCTGATACAGGCATTGGCCTTGCTGCTGATCCTGTTGGAAAATACTTCGAGAGTATTGAAAAAATACTCAAAGAGATCCAGGAAACATATAAAAATAACTACTTAACACGTGGTGCATTAATTGGTGAACAATTTTATGTCCGACGTAGCCAGTTGTTTAAAGAGCTTGAATCCATACTCAAAGTCAACTTCCTGAATAAGGCTATGAAATTCGGAGAGTATACCAAAATAAAAAATGCACTCGGCCTGTCCAGTAGCTCTATTACCCACAAATGGAATGAAACGGGGATCAGTGACATTGAAGGTTATGCTACCCACATCGAACGGGCAGCTAAATACGTAAAAGCAATGCGTTACACTGGTTATTTAGGCATTGGTTTTAGCGGACTCCATTCTCTTAACGAAATCCATGAGGCATGTTCTGTTGGTCGCGAAGCTGAATGTACCAAGAAAAAGTATACTGAGATAGGTAGTTTTGCTGTAGGTACGGGGGTTGGTGTTGCTGGTGGCTATTTAGCAATACCTCTTTGTATCGCTATCGGTGTTGGTACTGCTGGTGTCGGAGGACTTGCTTGCTCTGTGATCGCTGGGGCTGGTTTAGGCTATGTCGGTAATAGTGCAGGTGGCGCATTCGGTGAATGGGGTGGAGAACAGCTGTATGAAATTTTCGGTAATTAATTTTATAATTATGCATCGAAACTCGATTGGATTGGTATTGTGTCTATGCCTAATACTTACGGGCATTATTTCAATTATTTACGATCGTATTTCGAAAAATAAATTCATTACTCTCTGCTCGCTATTTGTTGAAAAATTTGGAGCAAGACCAGCAGAGGTTTTAATTTATCAGGATGGGGGATTCTTTTTCTCGTTTATACGTGATGCATTCTTTATTAAAGCATTATATTTTAAAGAAAACTCATTCCATACGCGAGGAATGGATAATGAACAAATTCGATTCATTAAAGAACTTCCTAATCAGTACACCGATTGGTTACGTGTAAAAGTTCGTCTTTCCATCGTCGGTATTATTTTCCTATTCATGATGTTATCAGTATTTTATTTGCCATCATTTATTTAACGAAAATAAACTAAATAGCCAAGCGCAGAACTTGGCTATTTTATTCACTCCCAATCAATACCATCAATTACATAAGAAACTGAGGATAAGGGAAACGTATGCAAATAGCGTTTAGTGATCCCTCCGCTTTTCTCGTGACCTACGGTTTGCTGTAGGTGCAGAATGTTTTTCACCCAACCAGCCATTGCCGAAGAGCAAACACTATGACGAATGGAATGCAGTAACCGCCGTTGTCCGTAATCATCCAGATACGGGATACCAAGCTGATCTCGTAGATCAGCAAACACCTTGCCGATCTTAGTCATGTTTGTACCCGCCACTTCTGAGAAGATCCGCTCTTTCCACTGGCGATCAACGTATTCCATGAATCCCCATTCGATCAGCTTGGGATGAATAACTACCTGTGTTCGGGAAAGTGGAGGTTAACGGCCCCGCAACGCACCCGGTTTTTCCTTACCTGAAAGCGGAACTGCCCGGCGTGTTGGGTGGGCGGATCAAGTGGAACTTCACTAAGTTCCTGATTGGACGCGACGGTAAACCGCTCAAGCGTTTTGCGCCGATCTCTACTCCGGAGAAAATTGAAGACACTATCGTTGCAGCGCTTGAGTCTAAGTAAAGAGGCCTGGCTGATACTTTCCTCATATCACCTTCATAAACACCGCATTTCGAGGCGTCTTCCAGAAAGGGCCTGCCGGGGGCGCTGCGCTTGCCCGGCCTACAAAAAATTCTCAGATTTTCAGGGTATCAATCACCACCCTCAGGGCGGGTGATACGTTGCGGTGCGGATAGTAGAGGAACAGCCCGTCCATCCGCAGGCTGTAGCGCTGCAACACCCGAATCAACGTCCCGCGCGCCAGATCGTCCGCCACCAGCTCGACTGGCACATAGGCCAGCCCCAGGCCGAGCCGGGCAGCTTCGGCTTCCATATAGCTGTCAGAAAAAGTCCACTGTCCTTCAGGGCGATGGGTAATGCTTTTTCCCTCCAGAACCAGCTCCCACTGATAGAGTCCGCCGTCGGCAAACTGATAGGCGATGCAGGGATGGGCCGCTAAATCCGCGGGAATCTGGGGAAAACCGTAGCGGCGGAGGTGGTCGGGCGTACCGACCACCGCCATCTCCATGTCGGGCGTAATGCGTACCGCGACCATCCCCTGCCCAACCTCGGGCCCCAGCCGGACGCCAGCATCGAACCGCTCGGCGATGATGTCCACGAAGCGGCTCTCATTCATCAGCTCCAGGCGGATATCCGGGTAACGCTGTTTGAATATCGCCAGCTTTGGCAGGAGACATTTCTCGATGGCGTGCTGGCTGGCATTGATGCGTACCGTGCCGGAGGGCGTCTGGCGATAATGCGCCAGAGTGGCGAGCCCGGTATCCAGCGCATCAAACCCGGACTCGGTGGTCTGGTAGAGCTGCTCCCCGGCCTGGGTCAGCGACAGTCTGCGGGTGGTGCGTACCAGCAGCTGCACGCCCAGCCGATCTTCCAGGTCGCGCACCGAACGGCTGATCCCCGACTGGGCCAGCCCCAGCCGCTGCGCGGCGGCGGTGAAGCTGCCCTCCCGCACCACCTGCATAAACAGGTACAGCTCGTTATAGTTTTCCCGCTTCGCCATCGCCCTCTCCCCAGACCTATTCATAACAATATGGTATGAATCTTAGCAGTATTCGGCCTCTAATCAGCACTATTACTGCTAACTATACTGGACTCCACACAACACAGCCCGGTGCCTCTTATGAAAACATTCACCCGAAAACTGACAGCTGCCATACCCGCGATGCTGCTGTGCGCATCCTTAAGTGGAGTAACAACAATGAGTTACGCAGATACTACCAATCCGAACGCGCCCGTTTCGATGATCACAAAGTGGGACAAGACCTTTGCCGAAAGCGACAAGGTCGATCACCGCAAGGTCTCCTTCCAGAACCGCTACGGGATCACCTTAGTGGCCGATATGTACTTGCCGAAAGACCGGGGCGACCGCAAGCTGGCGGCGATTGCGGTAAGCGGGCCGTTTGGCGCGGTTAAAGAGCAGTCCAGCGGCCTGTATGCCCAGACCCTGGCGGAAGAAGGATTTGTGACCCTCGCGTTCGATCCCTCTTATACCGGCGAAAGTGGCGGCCAGCCGCGGAATGTCGCCTCTCCGGACATCAACACCGAGGACTTTAGCGCCGCGGTTGATTTCCTGGGATTACAGAAAGAGGTTGATCGCAACCGCATCGGTATCCTCGGCATCTGCGGCTGGGGCGGGATGGCGCTGAACGCGGCGTCCATGGATACCCGCGTGAAAGCGGTCGCCACCAGCGTGATGTACGACATGAGCCGGGCAATGGGCCACGGCGTGGGCGATGGCAAAGACCGCTACTCTGCGGCCGATCGCCATGCCGTGCTGGCGTATCTGAACGAGCAGCGCTGGAAAGATGCTGAAAACGGCACCTTCGCCCACGGCGGCCACGATATTAATGTCGACCAGAACGGCAAGGTGACCGCGGCTGACCGCATTCTGCCCGAAGCGTTACCGGCAGATCCGCATCCGGTCCTGAAAGAGTTCTTTGATTACTACCGGGTACCGCGCGGCTTCCACGAACGCTCCGTGAACTCCACCGGCGCATGGACCGCGACGATGCCGCTGTCGTTCATGAATATGCCGCTGCTGAGCTATGCCAAAGAGATCACCATCCCGACGCTGATCGTCACCGGTGAAAAGGCGCACTCACGCTATTTCGCTGAAGATGCCTACAAAGCCGTTGGCAGCAAGCAGAAAGCGCTGGTGATTGTCCCGGGCGCTAACCATGTCGATCTGTACGACAATGTCGCCGGTAAGATCCCGTTTGCACAGTTTGAGCAGTTCTTCAAAACCAGCCTGAAATAACCCTCTACGCCGCCTGTCCCTGGCAGGTGGCGTTACTCATTCCCTTCATGAAATCTGATTATGTCCACACTGAGCCACACCACACAGAACAACGAACGCGCGTACTGGGGCGGCATTTTTGCCATGACCCTGTGCGTATTTGTCCTGATTGCATCGGAGTTTATGCCGGTCAGCCTGCTGACCCCCATTGCCAGCGATCTGGGCGTCACCGAGGGTCTGGCGGGCCAGGGGATTGCCATCTCCGGCGCGCTGGCGGTCCTGACCAGCCTTAGCCTTTCGCATATTGCCGGGAATATGAATCGTAAAACCCTCCTGCTGGGCATGACGATTTTGATGGCGGTGTCGGGGCTGATTATTGCGTTTGCCTCCAGCTATCTGGTCTATATGGCCGGACGCGCCCTGATTGGGATCGCCATCGGCGGCTTCTGGTCCATGTCGGCAGCGACAGCCATTCGCCTGGTGCCGCAGCATCAGGTCTCCCGTGCGCTGGCGATTTTCAACGGCGGTAACGCCCTGGCGACGGTCGTGGCCGCCCCGCTCGGCAGCTATCTTGGTGCCACCATCGGCTGGCGCGGAGCCTTCCTGTGTCTGGTCCCGGTGGCGTTAGCAGCGTTTATCTGGCAGTGGTTTAGCCTGCCCGATATGCATGGCAATAAAAGTCAGACCTCGCGCGGGACCGTATTTCGCCTGTTCCGTCTGCCGGTGGTGTCTACCGGTCTGCTGGCCTGCGGCCTGTTCTTTATGGGTCAGTTTGCGCTGTTCACCTATGTACGTCCGTTCCTGGAAACCGTTACCCACGTCAGCGCCTCCGGCTTATCGCTGATCCTGCTCACCATCGGTATCGCGGGGTTTATTGGCACGCTGATCGTTGCCCTCTTGCTGAACGCCAGGTTCTACCTGACGCTAATGGCTATTCCGCTTCTGATGGCCGCCATTGCCGGGCTGTTAATTCTGACCGGGCACAGCATCTGGATCGTTGCCCTGCTGTTGGGGTTCTGGGGTCTGCTGGCCACGGCGGCGCCAACGGGATGGTGGACGTGGATCGCCCGTACCCTGCCCGAGGATGCAGAAGCCGGTGGCGGGCTGATGGTGGCGGTGATCCAGCTCTCGATCGCGCTGGGCTCCACGGCAGGCGGAATGGTGTTTGACCATATCGGCTGGCAGAGCACTTTTGCGATGAGCGCTATTTTGCTGCTGAGCGCGGTGGTGCTGACCGGGTTCACCGCGCGGAAGAGCGCTACCGTGAAGTAGCCAGCCCCGACGGGTGGTGGATTATGTCGTCACACATTACCTGTAACTCATTGAACAGCCTTGCCACATGGAAACCATCGCACACGGCGTGATGTATCTGAATAGCGAGAGGCAACAAGACTTTCCCCTCATGTTCATAGTATTTCCCAAAGGTGAACATGGGGGCAAAGAAGTTCTGCATATTAGCAACGTTGATATTAAAGTTGGTAAAGGTCACCCAGGGAATTGAAGAAACGAAAAATACATTTTCCGGCGACGCTCCTTTAGGCCAATAAGCAAGGTTATTTCCGTAGCGGGCAATATCTTCCGAATAAACTGTCTGGAAGTATTCAATATTGCCATCGTATTGACTCCATAAGGATGAAAAGGTCTCGGTTTCATTATGGAAAATGGTATAGCTTGGATGAACTCTGTTCCATATAACAAGCTCATTGTTCTTCATAGCCATACGGAACTCCGTATGCCTGTTTACGATTTCAGACAGGAGGGAAATCATAGTTGGGTAAAATTTCCAGCCTACCTTTTTGATATGGTTTAACAGCGCAGTAATGTCTACCAGAACCGTTTGGTTAATTGTCGATTGAGCAAAAGACTGAAATACCTCGAAGTGCTCCTTTCTTGCCCAACCAGATAGATCAACAGCGGTATATTCCGGGTTTGTTGTTTTCATTTTTAGCCTTTGATTAGCAAGCCTATATCCGATGCTAGCCTAAGCGTTTTCATGAATTAAGCAAACCGTTTTGGAACAAGAGAATAACTGCCTTTAATCCGGCGATGGGCCACGCTCGAGGAAGGTGGACAGCGCGATATAGCTGCGCACAGAACGAACCCCCTCCACGCTCTGAATTTCCATCAGGAAGTTTTCCAGCGATTCGGTATCTGCCGCCCTTACCTTTATCAACACGCAGCCGTCCCCTGCCACGGTGTGCAACTCCTCGACCTCTTTGCGGCTGGTGAACTGCAGCAGCGCCCGGGTCGCCTGATAGCTGCTGGTATCAATGACCAGAAACGTTAACAGCGTTCGGCCCAGCTTGCAGCCATCCAGCACCGCCACGGTGTTTTTAATTACCCCATCACGCTTTAAACGCTTCACGCGATCGTGAACCGCCGGAGCTGAGAGATGCACGATCTCGCTCAACTCCACGTAGCTACGCCCGGCGTCTTCTGCCAGCGCGCCTAATATTTTTCGGTCGATCGCATCGAGTTCTGCCGGTTTATGCCTGGTCTGCTTAATACCATCTTTTTCTTTATCAAACTCGCTCATACAGCCTCGATCACAGAATAAAAAAATGAATATACTCGATTTTACTTAATAACATTAACCACAAAATGAAATAATGGAGTTGACATGCCCATCGCACTTTTCGCCCTTGCCGTCGGCGCATTCGGAATCGGTCTGACTGAATTCGTCATCGCAGGAATACTGCCGCAAATCGCCGCTGAATTTGAGGTCGGTATCCCCTCCGCCGGGCTGATGGCGACCTCTTACGCCCTCGGCGTTTTTGTCGGTGCGCCGCTGATGACCGTATTGGGGGCCAGGATCCCGCGCAAGACCATGCTAATCGGTCTGGCCCTCATCTTCACCCTCGGGAATATCCTGACGGCGATTGCCCCTACGTTGACTCTGGCGGTTGTGGGCCGGGTCATCACCTCCTTTAATCACGGAGCCTTTTTTGGCATTGGCTCGATCATCGCCGCCTCGCTGGTGGCGCCTGGTCGTCAGGCCAGTGCCATCGCCTTTATGTTTTCCGGGCTGACGCTGGCAAACCTGCTGGGTGTGCCAGTGGGCACCTGGCTGGCGCAGACCTTCAGCTGGCGGCTGGTTTTCTGGCTTATCGCCGCTATCGGCCTGCTGACAATAGCCAGCATCGCGCTGCTGGTTCCACGCATCGAAAAGGGTCAGGCCATTGCGCTAAAGACAGAACTGCGCGCCTTTATTGATCCCCAGGTTCTACTGGTGATGGGCATTACCGTCTTCGGTCCGGCGGCCTTTTTCACCTCTATCACCTATATCGCGCCAATGATGATCGAGGAAGGCGGTTTTTCCGCCAGTGGTGTGGCCTGGCTGATGGTGCTGTTTGGTCTGGGGCTGGCTGTCGGAAACTGGATTGGTGGACGGTTCGCAGACCGTTCCCTGTTTGGCACGCTTTTCATTACCCTGGCCGCGCAAGCCGTGGTTCTGCTAGTCTTCTGGCTGGGCGTGGATAATGAGATTGTCGCCGCGGCCTGCGTTTTCCTGATGGCGGCCTTTGGATTTGCTACGGTTTCGCCGATCCAGAAGCTGGTGATGGATCGCGCCAGCCATGCGGGCGCCCCCACCATGGCGGCGTCGGTCAATATTGGGATGTTCAACCTCGGTAACGCGCTGGGGGCCTGGGCCGGTGGCGCCACCATTGCCGCCGGTTTTGGTCTGGCGTCCCCTAACTGGGCGGGCGCGCTGCTCTCGGTTATCGCGCTTGGACTGGCCGTGATGGCGTGGCAAACCGCCCGAAAGGGATATGTATTACAGGTGGGGGCTGAATAAACCGGGGTTTGCGGGGCGTTCTCCAGAGAAGGCATGCCGGGGGCGCTTCGCTTGCCCGGCCTACGACTCTAAAGCCCGTTATCGGCTGCTGAACGCCAGTCTGGCGGCAAAGCATAAAAAGAGTCCCCCGGTTGCACGATCCATGGCGCTGATAACCCGGGGTCTTTTCAGGATAGCGGATGCAAAGTGCGTGGAGATGATTAGCGTGACTGACCACAGGGTACCGATCAGGACATGAATGCCGACGAGGATAAATGTCCAGAGTACAGGTGAATGCCCGGCGGGGATAAACTGAGGCAGAAACGACACATAAAAAATGCCCATCTTGGGATTGAGTACGTTGCCGAGCATCCCTTTGATAAACCAGTTCCCGTGGGCAGCCGTGTCATCCGCGTTCTGACTGAAAGAGGTTCGGGGGCGCATCAGTAATTGCACGCCCAGCCAGCAAAGGTAAGCCGCCCCGCAGATTTTCAGTACTGTATAAGCGAGCGCTGAAACCGCCATCAGAGCGCCGAGACCGAGCGCGACAAGCGCTCCCCAGACGAAACAGCCAGCATCAATTCCAAGCGCAGCCTGAAAAGCCTTTTTACCCCCTTCAGCACAGGCGGTTCGAAGAATGAGTGCCGTATCCAGGCCAGGGGTGAGGGTAAGCAAGAGTGCCGCGAGAGAGAAAGCGAGAAGTGAATCGGTAACCGACATTTTCTTTATCCGAAAGCGTGGATGTTATCGGGTTGCCTTCATCCAATCAATCCATTACGGCGGTTTTGTTAAAAAATTGCTGCGCCCCCTTCACTGGTGATGGTTAACATTTTTCACTAAATGCCGATCTGTCAGACCGGCTGTTCAGTTAAGCGCTGTAATCAGGTTTACATCTGAATAAGGCGGCTCAGACGAATCGGGTAATCCGGGTCGATAGGTATCTTGCTATCGGCGCGCTCCTGCATAACCGCCCAAAAGAGTTCGCGCCGGATGGGCAACCGCGCACGTTCAGCAGCCTGCAACGCAGGTATAAGATCATCACGTGTGAGATCGGTGCAATAGGCCGGAGCCGCAGGCTGCTGGCGCCAGGAGTCAGCAATCGTTCCTGCATCCACGGCGTCAAAGCCCGTATCCTCCACCAGCGACATGGCGATCCTGCGGTCATACTCAACGTCAGCCGCCACCGGGATGGCGAGCCTGTCCGGTGCTCCGACTGGCCGTCCTTTGTTCTCCAGAGAACTAAACATGATCGCGTTCCATGCTTTGGCTACTCGCCTTCCGAGTTGCTCTTCGACCCACTCACTCTCGACCTGCCCGGCTTCGATCGCCTTAATAATCCCGGTTCTGTAAGGCCAGTAGTTTGACGTATCAATCACCACCACCTCGTCTGACACGCCGCTGAATAAGGGAGCCAGATCGGGAATGCGTTCCAGCGGTATTGAAACGATGACAACCTCTCTGGAGCTTACCGCCTGTTTCGCCGTCACGGCTTTCGCCCCTGTTGCCAGTAAGTCCTGGCCAATCGTTTCTGGCCCCCGGGTATTGGCGATCGCAACATCATGGCCGGCTGCAGCGAGTTTCAGCGCAAGTTGCTTGCCGATCATGCCTGCGCCCAGAATCCCAATATTCATCATTATGGCTCCGTGAGAGTTAAGTTCAGGGTCGCCGCCCCGGTCGTATATCTTAAAAGTCCTGCATCAGGTCTGAAACAATGTCTGCCGCCGGACGAATGGATTTGATGACGTAAATACCTGTGCCGGTTGACACCACACCCTGATCAAAATTCCCCAGCCTCATCGCCTGCCACAGGGAGTGATAGCCATTCATTGCCTTAAACATGGTTTCACGATCCGTGTTCTGAGCATCTAACTCTGCCAGCTTTGGACTCAAATCGGTGGGCAAGCTACGGTAATACGCTGGCAGTGTGCGGAACAACAGCAAATCCTCTGCCGTGGAGTCGACAATCAGACGTTTAACTTTTTCAGCCGCTGGGTTTTCAAGCGCAGTCAAAAAAAGAGTGCCCGCATAGACCCCTTCTGCCCCCAGAGCCATTGCGGCACGTACGCCACGAGCATCACCTATTCCACCCGCTGCAATGACCGGAACGTTCACACTATCAACGATCATGGGAACGATGCTGAATGTGCCAATCACCCGGCTCGGTACGGTCCCACCTTCGTCAAAACCTGTGGCGATGATGATGTCGGCCCCTAATTTTTCTGCTTCTTTTGAATTAGCGATAGTGGGCGTCAAAGCGCGATAAAGGGTTTTTATGCCGTGGCTTTTAAAGAATTCAAATATCTCTGCATCCAGTACTTCATTGATAAGCACCACTTCTACGCCTTCTTCGACCAGCGTCTCAGCAGTGGGCCGCCAGAAGCTCATATCCGGACCGTTAATCAGGGTCGCAGCAAAGGGTTTATTCGTCAGTTTTTTAACTTTTCGGATCTCCTTCCGCATACGATCCAGCGCCACAAAGCGCGAGCCGGGCAGGCTTTCTTGCCCGGCGTGGGGACCCAGCGTGCCCAGCCCACCCGCGTTTGACACCGCAGCAACCAGTTCCGCATTGGTCAGGAAATACAAGGGTGCCTGAATAAGTGGATAGCGAATGTTTAAGATTTTAGTGACGCGGTTATTCATTTTTAAATCCTGGAGAAAATCAGACTTGAGAATTTTACCCTTTGAAAAATGGAATGGAATCATCAAAAATAGGAACACCATTCCCAAAAATGGAACGAACAGTGGATTTTAATGCAACGAAATTGTTCATCGCGGTGATGAATGCCGGAAGCTTTTCTGCGGCGAGCGACAAAACAGGGGTACCCATCTCTACGTTAAGTCGAAAAATTAATGAGCTTGAGCAGGCCTTGAACGTTCAACTCCTGGAACGCTCGCGGCACGGCGTTAAACCCACCTATAAAGGGCAACAGTTCTTTGAGCAGGCCCGTCTGGGTGTTGAACTCCTGGAGGATGCGCAAAAGTCAGTCACCTCTGTCCATAAATTACAGGGCAAATTGCGTCTGTCTGTCCCGCCTAATTTCTCGTTATGGTGGGATTTACTGATCGATTTTCAGCAACGTTATCCCGATATCACCGTATTTTGTCATTCCAGCGAAAGGATCGTTGATTTGTTTGCAGATGGTGTGGATGTGGCGCTCAGAATGGGCGACCTGAACACGGATGACGTCATCGCTAAACCCCTTGCGCCCCTGGAAACGTTGTTTGTCGCAAGCCCCGAATTAGTAGCGCATCATGGTGCACCTGAGACACTGGCAGAAATGGCGCGGCTGCCAATTGCTGCCTGGGAGAGCCTGACTCATGGCTTTTTTGAATGGGATTCTGGAACCGAAAAAGTTAAATACGAGCCTGTTTTTACCACTAATAATTCTCAAGGCTTAATTCATTACGCCCTGAGTGGTAAGGCCATTGCTCAGCTGCTGGATTTTTCAGCCAGGCCCTGGCTGGAAAGTGGTGATCTGGTTCAACTTTTACCTGGAATAGCCGCACAGAAACTTCCGCTAAACCTGGTCTACGCCCGCCATAAACATCCCTCAAACCTTGTGCGGGCGTATCTGGATTTTTGTTCAGAGTGGATGGAAAAGCTGAAGTAGCATTATCACTATGATGCCTGCTTTTCTCTCATCGCAAGCCTCTTCTGCATTAACGCATGGTCAGGCCGCCATCAATCGAGATGGACTGGCCTGTGACGTAGGATGACGCGTCACTGGAGAGCCAAAGCACCACATCTGCAATCTCTTCTGCCTTGCCATGACGCTGCATAGGTACGCCCTGCACCATCGCCTCCAGCGCCTCTTTCTGACCAGCGGCAACCATAGCGTCAACCATCGGGGTCCAGATCAGTCCCGGGCAGACGGCGTTGACGCGAATATTGCGCGCGGCATATTCAAGCGCAGCACTTTTTGTCAGGCCCAGCACGCCATGCTTGGCGGCATGGTAGTTAGCGCGTTCTGCCCCGCCCACAATCCCGCCGATCGAAGAGCAGTTCACGATAACGCCGCTCCCCTGCTTACGCATCTGCTGCAGTTCATACTTCATGCAGCCCCAGACGCCACGCAGGTTCACCGCCGTGACGCGGTCGAAATCTTCTGCAGTGGCATCGGCGATCTCCGCCAGCACATTCTGAATCCCAGCGTTGTTGAAGGCGATATCGAGGCGGCCAAAGGTGGCGACGGTCTCCTCCACCATCGCCGCGACGTCGTCCAGATCCGCCGCATTGCAGGTAACCGCTCTGGCGGTGTAGCCCGAAGCCACCAGCGAGTCCGCGGCCTGCTTCACCGCCTCGGCATTGATATCAGCCAGCATCACGGAGGCGCCCGCCGCCGCGTAGGCTTTTGCGGTGGCAAGGCCAATACCCGAAGCGGCACCGGTCACTAAGGCAATTTTATTTCCCAGAGAGTAAGTCATAAATAATATCCTGATTGAAGACGAAGCGGGTTATTAAAGATTTTTACTGAAGAACGCGGTGAGTTTCTCTACCACCGGATTAACGAACTGCGGCTTGTCATATAAATCAAAATGCGATGCGCCAGGAATAATCGTTAACTCCTTCGGCTGTTGGGCATTATCATAAGCCTGCTGGCTAAATTTACGGGTTTCCGCTTTTTCTCCGGCAATCAATAATACCGGCCGGGGAGAAATATCCGCCATATGCTCGAGCGGATAATACGCCATATGCAGCCCCGGGCTGGTCACCACATAGCGGTTGCGGGCATTCGGATGCGAGCCGCGTGAGGTGAGATAATACTCGGTCGCTTCGCGCACAAACTCAGGCGTACTGGCATTGACGCTATTTCGGGCCGGGAGCAGTTGTTCAACCCGCACCGGCGCACCGGCGGCCTCTTTATTTAACTGGGCATCGATGCTTTGCAGTAATTTCACCCTGTCGTCAGCAGAGACCGGCGATCCTTCAATACCGTTACGGGTGGCATCCCCGATGTCATAGGTCACCACCCCGGCAACCGCTTTAACCCGCAGATCGGTTTGCGCTTCGTGGAGGGTATAGCCGCCGCCAGCACAGATCCCCAGGGTTCCGATGCGGGCGGCATCAACCTGCGGGAGACTGCTCAGATAGCCAATCGCGCTGCGGATATCCTGCACCCGGTCGGCCGGGTATTCGAGGTCACGCGGTAAGCCTCCGCTTTCACCGTAGTGAGAGGCGTCATAGGCCAGGGTGATGAATCCGCGCTTCGCCAGCTGTTGTGCGTACAGACCCGACGTCTGCTCTTTTACTCCGCCCCAGGGATGGGAAACCACAATCGCCGGGTATTTTTTCGCGCTATCGAAATTGGGTGGCAGGTAGAGATTGGCCGCCATGTTGATGGTACCGTTCTGAAATGAGACTTTTTGCGCGTTCATGACATTAATACCTTCCGCAACGGTCGTTGGCTCTGTTTGTGCAGAGAGTGCCGTATTGGCAATAAGTAATGATGCCAGTAATAATGAAACCTTAGATAAAGACATGACGCCTCCCGACCGATATTACTATCAGTTTAGCTGAAGTGTTTTATGGTTAATTATGACGAAGCCATGGCGCGAATAATAATATTCACCAGCGCCTGTTTAATACATTTGCAATATTCCCCCGGTCACGCCCGACTATATTTTTCCCGGCTATCCGTATTTGCCTGGAGTTAAATATACATAACGTATTCAACCCCTACCAGCCCTGCCTGTTTCTTGCATTTATAAACAGAATTCATTAATCTTTTTAAGCCCGACTTATCCCCTTTATCCCTTCTTAGTGAGGAAGACATGGCTCGCGAGGGTTTCAGCAATTTATTAGCACTTATCGCGATAGCGCAGACCGGGAGTTTTACCCGGGCAGCGGCACAGCTGGGCGTCACCCAGCCCGCCCTGAGTGCCAGCATCCGCGGTCTGGAGGAGCGGCTTGGCGTGCGCGTGTTGTTGCGCAGCACGCGCCGGGTCACCCTGACGATGGCGGGTCAACACCTGGTGGACAGGATCGTGCCGGAATTTGCTTACATCGAGAAGGAGCTTGAATCCCTGAACGACCTGCGGGACAAGCCAACCGGCACCCTGCGCATCACCGCCATCGACTACGCCATCCGCCAGGTGTTGTGGCCTAAACTCTCCCCTTTTTTGCAGCAGTATCCGGATATCACCGTTGAGCTGATCAGCGAGTATGCCAGCGTCGATATTGCTGCCAGAGGCTATGACGCCGGGGTCAGGTTTGGCATGGAGCTGGCGCAGGATATGATCTCGGTGCGAATCAGCCCGGACGTGAAGAATACGGTGGTTGGTTCGGCGGACTATTTCACGCGCTTTCCCCTACCCGAGCGGCCTGAGGATCTCACTCAACACAGGTGCATCCGGCTGCGCACCTCCACTTATGGCGGTCTCTATGACTGGGAGTTTACCGAGGATCAGCGTGAGTTCGCCGTCAGGATCGGCGGCCCCGTCATCTGTAATAATGCCTACGACATTCTCGAGGCTGCAAAAGCGGGCCTGGGTCTGGCCTACCTGCCACAGGATATGGTTCAGCCCTGGCTGGATTCAGGCGAGCTGGTGTCGGTACTCGAAGCCTGGTGCCCGCTCTGGCCGGGCCTGCATCTCTACTACCCTAACCGGCGCCAGCATTCCCGGGCGATGACGCTGATGGTCGAGGCGTTGCGGTTCCATGAGCATCAGCCCTGACGGGGCTTTTAACGCATAAACGAGGCGGACTATGTCAGGCGAAATCTTCAGGGATATTGTGGCGTTTATCACTATCGCCCGGGAACGCAGTTTTACCCGGGCCGCCGCTGAACTGGGCGTTTCCCAGTCGGCGTTAAGCCATACCATCCGCAATCTTGAGGCGCGGCTGGGGCTACGGCTGCTGATCCGCACCACGCGCAGCGTCTCTCCTACGGAGGCAGGGCTGCGCCTGCTGGAGCGGGTGTCACCCCGCTTCGATGTGATTGCCGGTGAACTGGCCTCCCTGAGCGAGCTGGGGAGCAAAATCGCCGGTACCGTGCGGATAACGGCGTCGGATTTCGCCTGGAATACCTTCGTCTGGCCGCGCCTTTCTCCTGCCTTGCTTCACTATCCTGATGTAAAGCTGGAGGTATCCAACGATCCGGCCCTGACGGATATTGTTGCTGAACGTTTTGACGCCGGTATCAGGCCGGGCGACAGGATCGGCAAAAATATGGCGTCAGTCCGCATATCACCCGACTGGCGAAACCTTATTGTCGCCTCCCCGGATTATCTAGCCGGAAAAGATCTCCCGCTCACGCCCGAGGATTTAGTCCGGCACGCCTGCATCAACACCCGATACGCTATGAAGGAGGGGATCAGCCCCTGGGAACTGAAAAAGGGAGACGGCGTTCAGGCCTGCCGTGTCGATGGCCCTCTGATCTTCAACACGGTGTATGCCGCCCTCGACGCCGCGCTGGCGGGATATGGCCTGGCTTATGTACCGGAGATACTTGCCCGTCCGGGGCTGGAAAATGGCCATCTTCAGGCAGTGCTTGAGGCGTGGTGTCCGCCGCGTCAGGGTTTCCATATATTTTATTCCAGCGAGCGTCAGCTCCTGCCGGCACTCTCGATGATTATTGAGACGTTACGTTATGATCCAGGGTTCATGCCCTCCTGAATTAAGCGAGCCGCAGGCAATCCTTAAAAACCTGCCAGCAAACATCCAGCATTACCGGCAGGTTTTTCGTTACTCGCGCTGCACATCAGCGAGGATTTTCGCCATCCACACGCGGTCAATTGCCCCCGTCTCATAATGTGCGAGGGTAAAGATCTTGGCCTGACTCATCATTAGCGCCAGTTCGGGGGTGATATTGAAACTTGCCGCAACTTCATGGCGCTCAAGTTCTGGCCGACGCTTACGACGTTCAATACGAAAGCGCAGCTGGTTGTATTTTGCCCAGGCGATCAGCGCCAGACTTATCAGACAGGCCACCAGCAGGTAGATACTCAGCGTACTGAGCGTGGTGTAGAACGGCCTGGTCCCTATAAAAGGATCATGTTCAATTGCGGTTATCAGACCATTGTAAATCAGCCAGCTAAACCCCAGCCAGGCCACGATCGTTAACAGGGCATCCAGCGCGCGTGGAAACAGCCGTTGTTCAGTAAAAATTAAAGGTTGGATCATGGTTTTAATCTCCCAATACCGCGATCGGGACTCACCCAACGAGCTCTGCTGCGTTTGCGGCGCAGCATGACTTTCGGGAAAGCCACAAGCGTAGTGAACAGACTCAACATCCAGTACACCACCGGAAACCAGATAATCCAGAACAGAGACGCCGCAATACCTTTCTCGTAGCGTCTTTCAATAATCAGACTGACCGTGAACTGCAACAGACAGACCACGCCCAGCATCAGGCCAGTAAAAGCCGGTGGGAAAAGGTGCTGAACATATAAAGAATCGGGCATCGGAATAAGCAGCCCGAAGAGAAACAACAGAATGCTGACGGCATAGGCAAAGGCCCATGCGGTTGACATACAAAACTCAATAAACAGAGGCCACATGCGTCGGTACTCCCAGCTCCACAAGCGACGCATATTGACGATAAACACCTCCGCGCCCCCCTGCGCCCAGCGCAGACGCTGCTTCCAAAGCCCTTTCAGCGTCTCGGGCATCAAAATCCAACACAGCGCACGAGGTTCGAAGAAAATTGACCAGTGGCGCAGCTGTAACTTCCAACTGATATCAATATCTTCCGTGATCATATCCGGGCTCCAGTACCCCACCTCTGCCAGGGCGCGACGGCGATAAGCGGCAATGACACCGGAAACGGTAAAGACCTGACCATAGACGCGCTGGGTACGCTTGATAAGGCCGATGATAGATGAAAACTCCCCCACCTGGACTCGCCCCACCAGCGTTGAACGCGTACGGATACGCGGATTACCGGTCACCGCCCCCACGCGAGGGTAATTGAGTAGCGGGGCGACCATATACACTGCCGCATCCTTATCCAGCAGCGCATCACCATCAATACACACCAGAAAATCACTGCGAGCCGCGGCAGCACCCGCCTGCAGGGCGACCGCTTTGCCCTGATTTTCCGCCAGATGAATCACCCGCAGCCGCGAATATTCACTCGCCAGCTTGTCCAGCACGGCCGCGGTACTGTCGATAGAACCGTCATTGATAGCAATCACTTCTATATTTTCATAACGTTGCGCCAGCGCCGCTTCGATAGTCTCACGGGCATTCAGCCCTTCGTTAAAGCACGGCACAAGAATGGAGATCAGCGGATTGCCTTCGAGTACAGGTGGCGGTGTGCCCGGCCCCCATGGCCAGTGGCGCTCGCGGTGAAACCAGAAGTAAAGTCCACCGCTTATCCAGAGGGCCGACATAAACAGCGGCCAGAAAAAGACGAAATCAAGGATCACTTCACCGGTAAAAATCACCGCCACGCCGAGCGGAAAACTGAACATCAGGCAAAGGATCAGGAAGGCGATGAGGCGATCGGTCATTTTTGCGGATACCAGTAGGAGGAAAAAGCAGAACGGATCTCTGCCATCCGGGGTTGATCGTTAATGAAATCGTCCGGGTAGTAGCCATAGTTTCTGGCACCGCTCAGCTTGAGCTGCCGCATCCACCCGTTAAGCATTTCACCGCTAATGTTGTCCTGCCCTGCCCCCTTACGCCAGTCGCGGGCCTGAAGTTCAAAAACCGTTTTATCCAGCGCGCCAGGGTAACGGGCTACCTGCCCGACGAGTCTGTCCAGCCAGGCATTGGCATCGTTGACCGGGACGTTTTCCATCAGCGGCATCGCCATCGGGGCTGTCCAGTCGTAGGTGCCGAGAAAATCATTCAGATTCTGCGCAAACCAGGTTTCGCTCTGCGGATCCAGTATCGGCATGGCGTAAATGTTGCGGGCGGTTTTGATCTGTGGACCGCGCACCGCACGCACGGTTTGCGTGAGCTGTCGGGTAAAATCAATCAGGGCGCGACTTTTAAAGCGCGTCCAGCGCGCCAGCAGTTGCGGGTTGGCGCGGATCTGCGCGAGGTCGTCCGGGAAGCCGGCTAAACGATAGGCTTTGAGCGCATCCGGGGAGGCATCCTCAAAGTCGGTCAAAAAAGCGTCGTCATGGAACAGGATGCCGCTGAAGCTGGCATGGCGCGCCAGGTCCTCATAGATATCGTTGATTCTCTGCCGGGCAACCGCATTCCAGGGTGATAAGCGCAAGTACTGGCGATTATCTGGCGCAATTCGTCCGGTGTCTGACGACCACGCCGCCACACGTGGCACCGAGGGGTCTAACCCAAACGCCAGAACCGGCATCCAGGCGTAAACCTTCACCCCGGCACGGGTCTGCAACTGCCAGGAAACGAAGTTAAACAGATCCGCCCGCATAGGTAGCCAGCGACTGCGGAAATAGAGCGCATTGACGTTGCCGTCCCCTTTCGGATCGGCATAGGCCTGTAAAAAGACATGGGTTATCTTCATATCGAAAACCCGCTGGATGAGCAGATCGATATTTTTACGCTGTTGAGCCGGGTTTTTGTCGTACACATAGTCGAGATCGACATGCATAACCCGCATGGTTTCAGGTTCCCTGACCTGAGCTATCTGGCTGGCGAAGCTACGCAGCGAAGGGTTATTGGAAATCAGCACCCGGGGAACATCTTCCAGATTTGCGGCATTCGCCAGCCCCTGGTTCAGGGTGAAAGCCATCTGGTAGCCCTGCTGATGCGCGAGCTTGAGTGTTGTCCCGCTCGCCGCACCGTAGGGCCAGACCCAGGCTCGCGGTGCTTTCCCGGTGACCTCTTCGATTTTGCCCGAAATGCGCGACAGGTCAGCACGAATACGCTGTTCAAACTGCGCATCCGTTTCGTACTGTCCGCTGGTTTTATCGTAAAAACGGTTAGCGACTGCGGGCTCCTTACTGCCTTGCGGATTGGCCTGATGGCCGTAATGGGATGCCCAGGTGTGCGCCCCCACCTCCACCAACCCCGATTCGCTGGCCTCGCGTACCATCTTCCAGGTAGCAAACTTTTCCCGCGGCGTTTTTAGTCCGCCAAAATCCACCAGCGAATGTTCCGGTGCATCCACCCAACTGCCGACAGGCGCCCACAGAGCAGGCCATTTGAACAACCGAAGCAGTGGCAGAACGCGCGTTGAGAAGCTACTGTATCCATCATCAAAGGTCAGCATCACCGCCTTTTCAGGCAAGGTGATTTTTCCGGCATGGGCATCCAGCACCTGCTGCACGCTAATCGGGTGGTAGCCGTTATCATGCAACCAGGCAAACTGGTCGTTCAGGGCGCTGGTGCGCACGGACAGATAGCGCTGATCGGCGGCACCGTCCTCCACGTCATGCCAGCCCAGCACCAGAAAGCTGTTTGTGGGCCAGCGCTGATCCGCATACAGCGCCGGCCGCTCGGCGGGAGGAAGATAACGCGGTGTCGCGGCCAGTGCACACATGCTCATCATCATCCACCCGACTATTACCCTCGCGGCGAGAAGCCATCGTTTCATCATGAAGCGCCCTTAAAACCTGACATTCAGATCAAATGCGAGGGCAATATTGCGCTCCCGCTTACCGTCGTAAGGACGCTTATCCCAGGTCAGTTTCACCCCGGCATCCACTACGTTATTCCATTGAATACGTTGCCCGTAACCTAACTGATTGATGGCCCCAGCGCTGTGCCCCTTTTGCCAGTAACCGCCCGCCCCCGCCTCAAACTGCTGCTTCCAGACCGTCTCGTAATGGCGGTACAGCACATGTTCGGCGCGCAGCCCTGCAACCGCCGAAACATCACGTTTGGGGTTGTAATAAGGCACATTTTCTTTGCTGTTATGGCTGCCGCCGATGCCGGGGATAAAATCCAGCGTAAAACGTGGCAGCGTCCAGAGGCGTTCTTTACCGCTGATGCCATATTCCAGTCGATCGTTGCCGTCGGTGAAATGGGCGCCGGCAAGCGAAAGTTGATATTCGCGTCGTTCGTTCTGATACCAGCGCAACCACAGATCGCCACCGTTGGCGTTTACCCCATTGCGCAGAGCACGCAGCGGGGTGTTACGGGATAGACGCTCTGCCGAGCCCCCGACCCGCCAGCTGTCGCTGAAATCGTACCAGCCAGAGAGACGTCCGCCGATTTTCTGATCGCTGCCATCGTTGCGCCCGGAGACCTCCATTTCGGCCCAGCTATCCCTTGACGTCCATTCTGCGCCCGCCAGCAGGTCCCGGCTTATTCCCTTCCCCTCCTCAAAATCGCCACGGGCAAAGTTGTAGCCGGTAAACAGTCGCCAGTTTTGGTTAATGGGTGGGCTATAAAGCGCCGCGTTGAGGGTAAAATCATTTTTGCCACTGACCGGACTGTCGGATGAGATGCCCTGAGACCCGGCTATCCGCAGTTCAGCTTTGTTATGCACCTCCATCAGGCGTTCAAGCTGCAACGTGGCGGCGTCATCTGGGCTGCGGGTGATCACATCTTTCGTCAGTTCGTCGGCCTGCTTCCACTCCTGAAGCTCCATGGCCGTCCATGCTTGTTGCCTTTCCAGCGCCAGGTTGCTGGGTTCCAGGACTTCGGCAAGCTTAAGTTCGCGTTCTGCGGCACGAGGTAATCCTCTCGCCAGCAGCACTGACGCATAGGCAATACGCAGTGCCTGATTACCCGATCCTGTACGCGCCAACTGCTCCGCATGCGTCTCGGCTGCAGGCAAATTATTGACGGCCACCAGGTATTCGGTTCGTAAGGTTCTGGCCAGCAGCCAGCTGTCATTGGGCTGTGGCGTGGGAGAACCATAGACCTTTTGCAGATAAGGGCTCTCTCTGGTGTAGGCATCCAGTTGCTGCTCCGCTTCGTCGAAATGGTTGTTATCGAGACGGGCAAACAGCAGTTCCTGTTGATCGTCCATGGTCATCGGCTGTGATGCCAGGGTCGAGCCACGCGGAAAATAGATGCTTTCAAGCAGCGACTCGGCTTTATCCGGCTGCTTCTGCGCAAGATAGGCAGAAGCGACCCATCTTCTGGCGTAGTCAGGAACAGGCGTTCCGCTCGCCTCGAGCGATTCAAATTCGGCGATCGCTTCATCCATGCGTTTTCGGATAACCAGCGCCCCCAGCCGGTCAATTCTGGCGCGTCGCACATCACCTTGCGCCTCGGGCTGTTGTTCCCACGCGGCAATCAGCGCGTCATAGCGAGCCAGTGCTTTATCTGCCACCAGGAATCGTTCATCTTCATTGCGGGTGGGCGTGAACGCAGCGCGGACGGTTTGCGCCGCCGCATCCAGTTCAAGTTGACGAGTAATGGCATCAGGCTGGGGGTAGCGCTCTGAAAGGGTCAGCGCGGGGCCGGCAATGCGGCTGGCCGACATGGCAGCCAACAGCGTGGGCACCACGTTTTTGTTGTGGTCTGAATCGGTATCGAGGTGGCTGGCCGCCAGTATTGAATCCCAGTTTTTTCCCTGAGCATGATAAACATAAGCCAGCAGGGCCTCTCTCTCTGGCCCCGGCTCCTCGTCTACCCAGCGCCGGGCTTCGGTGATGGCCTGCTCGTTGCGATGGGCATCTGCGAGCGTCATTATCCAGCCTGTGCGCGCGTCGCTATTACCGGGCTCAGTTTGCAGAACGGTTTCCCAGACGGCCAGCGAGGCATTCCACTGCTTTTGGTTACGCAGCGCGCGGGCGGCAGCGATTTGCCCTCTGGCAGGGATGGCCATGCGTTGGCGATAACGATCCCATACCGCCAGCGTCTCAACGTCATTATTGGCCCATGAGGAAACCTGAAGCCAGTCAGCAATCTCTCCCGGCGTTAACTGTGTCTGCTTTTCGCGAACAGCAAGGTATTGCAATAAAGGCTGGCGGTCGCCATCCCGTGCCTGAATAATAAGTTCGTCGTAGGCAGACGTTTCGGCATATACCCATGTCGGGAATAACATGCTCACCATTAATAAGTATCGTCCTGAACGCAAGGGTTTAATGACGCAAGAGGAGCAGAAAACTCTGAACATAGCTAACCCTTTTTCTCTGTTTTAACGTGAGCTTTTCATTTATTCATGACTAAAAAATGACGGAAACTTTATAACTAAACAATAAACAAAAAAGTACAGACAAATTTAAAAAGTCATACTTTTTTCGTATTTATGATTATCCAGGCAAGGACTACTTATTATCACGCAACACATGGACACCGCTCCAAAAGTTAGCAGTCACATTTACCTTTTACCAACACATGAAATAAAAAAACACGCCGGAGCGTGCTTTTCATGTTAATTTCAACCTTTCGTATTAGACTTTTTCTGCATACTCAGTAAAAAGTGCTGGCCGACGTCTGTTAAAAATTCTTATCCAGAGAAAGTGTGACATTCCTCTGTCGATAATCATAAAAATCGATATTGCTATCGACCCGTTTATAGGTGAAATTCAGTTTCGGCATTACCCCAAAGAAATAGAGGTCGCGATGCCAGAGCGAGAGGTTATAGATCTGTTCGTTATCTTTCCGTCGTGTCGAGAAGATATCACTGTCGGCCTGGTAATTGCGTCTGGCAATGGCCGTGGTGGCGGCAAAGGAGAGTTGCCAGGGCATATCAACCTGCACCCCGCTGCGCAAACCTACCCGATGGTTAGATTCACTGCGAGCGAAGGTCTGCTGATCGAGCAGATCGAAACCGGCAAATCCTGACACCCGGTTACTGAAAGCATGGGACAGGGTTGTGGAAGAGTAACGATTTTGTCCGCGCAAGAATCGATAATCTTCATCATCATAATCCAGTTTCTGATATTCCAGCGCCTGACTCACCTGCCAGGTTGGCGTAAGCAAATAACTGTATTCAGCGCGGACACCAGGGCCAGAAGAGTACGCCTCGGTGCCATACCATCTTTTTTCATAAAAAGGCAACAGGGCAAACTGTTGGCGGAAATTACGCCATTGATATCCGGCATAAGCACGGGTGGTAATATCATCAAAATCATGATTACTCCAGTAACTCTTACCGTTTACCGTACCAAGAAATCGCAAGCCATGCTGATCGTAGAGTTGAACATCTTTTTGTAATGCGCCATTGAACCAGAAACCTTCTCCGCGCTGAGGGAAACTATCCTTATTACGAATAAACAGGCGATCGCCAACCCGAATGGTTTTACCTGATGAAGCATTATTCACATTGCTGTCATTCAGATAACTCACGCTGAATGAACCCGTTAATGCGCTGCCTTTCTGAATGCGCTCAAGATATTGTGCAATGACCTGCTGAATATTCTCAGGCGGATTGCTTTGTAATACACGGCGAAATTGATAATCAGCCGCGTCAAACTGACGATTTTCAAACATGGCACGCGCTAAATCCAGACGCACCGCAGCAAAGTCAGGATGCCTGCTCAGAATAGCGCGATAGTGTTCAATCGCCTCTGCATAATGCCCCTGACTGCGCGCCAGGCCGGCCTTTGCAAAATGAATCAGGGTAGAATCCGGATTGGGTGACGCCGCATAGACAGGTAAAATGGCACGAACCATCGGCCACTTTTCTTCACGAATGGCCTGATCGAGCAGCGCCATCGCCAGCTCTGGCTGTTCCGCCAGTTGAGCATTGGTAACATGCAGCGTCTTTTCGCCAGGCTCGGTGCGCTTATCCGGCGTGGTCAGTCGTTCAAAGTGGGGAGCTGCAGGAATCGAGTCGGTTTCCGGCGGCGCAGCAAACGCAACGCTGAGCGGGCACAGCAAACTCAGTGCGCCAGTACGCAAAATATTCATAGAAAGGCTTACCATCTGAAGGTCCGGTCAGCCAGGCTGACCGGAAAACGATTTATTGACGTGTCGCGCCAAAGGATGCGTTTTTAGTCGTGTCTGCAAACTGCGCCAGACCGCCTAACTCTTCAGCCGTGGGGCCATTGAAATGACCGGTGAAGGTCCCCGCCTGCTCGCCGGATTGCGCGCTACCGGTGAAACCACCGTTGGCAATGTTGCCCTGCATCGCAACTTCGCTACCAAAGACTTCATTTCCGGCAATGGTACCGTTGATGGTTTTCGCCGCGAAATCAATGTTAAAGCGAGCATCACTCAGGATATTTTCACGCATACCGTAACCCACATAGGTCGCCGTTCCCTGGGTTGGCACGTTAGCCGCCAGCGTGGCATCCCCGGTGTAGAAGACCTCATGCTGACCTTTTTCATACTGTGTCCAGGTACCGAACGTGGTGTAACTCATGCGGCCGCAGCACCATGACGTTGAGGAGACCGGGGAATGGTCGTCACGGGTGAGCCGTTGGGTTTGCGTCAGGCCCGCAGAGATCCCGGTGCCGCGCATAACGTATTCACGGCCCTCCGGGGTGGTGTAGGTCCAACCAGAAAGGGTACCACCGGTGGTCAGACTGACCGGTGCCGTGGCAGGGGTTTCCGGTGTGGTAGCCGGATTGCCGTTATCCGTTTGCACAGGCGCAGTGGTTACCGGGGGCGTGCTGTCGCTACCGCCGCCACCACCACCGCCGCCGCCACATGCAGTCAGCACAAAAGCAGTCAGTAATAAACCAGGTTTTAAGATCCCCATACGCTAAACGTCCTTGGTTGTGAATAAATTCGTAGGATTTGTAACAAAATCTTTTACGAATAAATTTACGTCAAAACATTCAGCATCTCTAATGAATAGTTCTTATTTCCGTTAATTCTAAGATTAATCTTAAGCACCACTTATATATTTTTACGCCTGCGGATCGGTTAACCAGCGTTAATTTGACTTAAGTCGATTAATTGGCGCTTTTAGCATGCGCTTTCTATTATGTGCCCTTATTCATCCTCTCTCTTTATCATGACAAATAATGTCACTTGGGGCGCGCGGGCAACACGGTATAGGGCGATGCGTTCATCGGTGCGATATAAATTTACGACTCAGGATAAAGCAGAAATACACTTCAGGACTAAATCTGAACTCACAGCTCACTGCTGACCCTCAGCGCAACCGACCCCGTCAACCCTGCCCCAGGTATTGACTTTATCGCTCCAGCTTCACCCGACCATCCATCAGGATATACTGCGCCGCTTTACGCGCGTATTGATCAATCAAAGGAACAAGCCGAGTGAAATGCTCGCTGGCACAATGCGCATCGAGTGCTGCGCGGTCGGGCCACTCTTCAATGAAAATAAAATGCCCTGGATCCTTTTCATCCCGATACAAATCATAAGCAATACACAGGGGTTCTTTCTTGGTCGCCGCGATGAGTTCGCGGTACAAAGGGAGAACGACGTCGACGAACTCGGGTTTGATAAAATCTTCGGCGATAACTTTTAACATGTTTAATAAACTCAGAAGTACTCTGTTTCGTGATTAGAAATCCACAGGAAGAAAGAACCGCGGTAGTCGTCATCAGTGGAGGTTAACAGTGAGCATTTATCTGCATTGCCATCTGGGGTGTAAGCACAGCGCTGCTTCACCCGGACAGTGCGCTCCTCTCCTTTTGACACTATTTCTGAATCAATAAATTGCGCGCTTCCGGATGGGTAATAGATCCGCTTGTCCAGTCGCTCTTTGTAGTTTCTTACCCGTACAGGGAACTGGCTATGTTGATATTCAGTTTGTGGTCCTTTTGTCGTAAACAGACTAACGCGATAAAGGTAGAAGGAACTACTACCCTATTTAGGGTTGACCTGCTCTTAAATACTCTTAAAAAGGACGCCTGCACCATGCTTAAAATCCTCGGCAAAACCACCTCCATCAACGTGCGCAAAGTGCTGTGGACCTGCGAAGAAGCCGGTCTGGACTATCTGCAGGAAGATTACGGCAGCGGCTTTGCCTCGACGGAAACCGACGCCTTCCGCAAGCTGAACCCGAACGCCATGGTGCCGGTGCTTATCGACGGCGACTTTGTGCTGTGGGAATCCAACGCCATCTGCCGCTATCTGGTGCGCAAAACCGGATGCGATGACCTGCTCCCCGCAGATCCGCAGGGCTGCGCCAACGTCGAGCGCTGGATGGACTGGCAGGGGACTGAATTCAACAACGCCTGGCGCTACGTCTTCCCGGCGCTGGGGCGCAAGGATCCAAACTTTAACGATCCTTCGCGGATCGCGGCGGGAATTAAAGAGTGGAACCACCACATCATGATCCTTGAGCAGCAACTGCAACACACCGGGGCGTGGGTGGCGGGAGAGACCTTTACCCTCGCCGACGTGGTGCTGGGGCTGTCGGTGAACCGCTGGAAGATGACCCCTTTTGAGAAGCCGCAGGTCCCCGCCATAGAGGCATGGTTTGACCGTTTAAACCAGCGCGAGGCGTTTTTACGCCACGGAAATAATGGAATGCTATGAACATAGCCCGCCCGATGTTTAATAATCGCTTTCTTAGCAGGGTTATTTTAATTAATTACTAAATCCACACAGGCCTCCGGTGCCGTAATAATTAAGCGCTATCCTGGACAACCCGCGAATTGTCTTTGCTAGCCTGATTATTCAGGCAAAGCTCAAACCGGAGGTATTCTTTGCTGATTAAACTCAAGAAAGAACGAACGCATCAGGAGGATCGTCGGCTTGCGCTCTGGCTGGCCACCTCCGCAGGATTGCTAAATGCCATTGCGCTGGGGGCCTTCGGCTTTTTTCCTTCCCATATGACCGGCAACACCTCACAATTTTCCAGCGAAGTCTCCTCAACGGATCTGAACGATATTATTTTCTTTGCCATCATTATTCTGTCGTTTGTGATGGGCGCAATCATTGCACGGATTATTGTTTTATGGGGCATCATGCATAATGTGCGGCTCATTTTTTGTCAGGTTCTGTTTATTGAAGGGGTATTACTGGCCGGCGTCTCACTGTATGAGTTGTTTTTCCATACCTTCACCACCAATCGGGAAATTATTGTTTTCCTCTGTGGCCTGATGGGGATCCATAATTCAACCTCCACCCAGCTTTCCGGCGGTCGGGTAAGGTCCACCCACATTACCGGCACCTTAACCGATGCAGGCATTTCGCTGGCCTCCGTGGTGGTGGCGATGCTACGCCGGGATTACTCCAAAGATACAGCAGCCCAGAGAAGTCAGCTTAAAACCCATCTCACTACCCTTTTCTCGTTTATTACCGGGGGTATTGCGGGGCTGATATTGTTCAGGTGGTTTGGCTTTCATGCGATGCTGGCGCTGGGGCTGATGTTGGTTTTCGTGGCCACCTTCTCCATTATCAGTACCTCGCTGCGGGTGCGAAAAGTTCGCGCTGCGCTTAACAAATAACAGATTCCGCCCCTTCATTAAGTGACGGTGTCACTTAATGAAATTATCTTTAAGACTATTCTGTCTTCCCCCTGACCAGGCCTTGTCCCATAAGGCTTAACCGCGAGTTTCCCTCTCTTTCATAGGGTTACAGATTTTACCGCTTCGCTGGAACCCTTCCCAAACGCTTGCTATAGCTCAATTACCCCTGCCGAATCATGGCATAACAACAGGCAACCGGTGGTTGCTATAACGCATGCGCACAGGGAGACACATCGCAATGCATCCATTATTCAAACGTTCGCTGCTTTTTGTCGGCGCGATTATTGTGGTCGTCGCCCTCCTCGTCTGGGGAATTGGGCTCGAGACGATCAAAGCGCGCCAGGTTGACCTGGTTTATCTCGGGCAACAGCATCTGATTTTAGTCTTCTCATCCATGTTCTTCGCTCTGCTGGTCGGTATCCCCAGCGGTATTTTGCTGAGCCGTCCGGCTGCGCGAGGTATCGCCGAATACGTGATGCAGATCTTTAACGTTGGTAACACCCTGCCGCCGCTGGCCGTTCTGGCTCTGGCGATGGTGGTGCTTGGGATTGGCGATACCCCGGCGATCATCGCCCTGTTCCTGGCCTCGCTGCTGCCGATTGTGCGTAACACCTACGCCGGGCTGTGCTCGGTGCCGGGCTCGTTACTGGAAGCGGCAAACGGGATCGGGATGACCAAATGGCAGCGTCTGCGCCAGGTCGAAATTCCTAATGCCTGGCCGGTAATGCTCTCCGGGATCCGCATCGCTACCGCGATTAACGTCGGTACCGCCCCGCTGGCCTTCCTGATAGGCGCCAGCAGCTACGGCGAGCTGATTTTCCCGGGTATTTACCTGAACGACTTCCCGACCCTGATCCTGGGCGCGGCGGCCACCGCCCTGTTCGCCCTGATTCTGGATACGCTGCTGGCGGCGCTGGGTCGTCTGATGAGCCCGCATCTCGCGCGATAATTATAACAAGGAGCTTCTATGAGACTGTTTACCGGCCTGACGGCGCTGTGCGCCGCCGCGCTCTTCTCCAGCCAGGCGCTCGCCGCGCCGCTGATTCTGGCGACCAAGAGCTTTACCGAGCAGCATATTCTCTCGGCCATGACCGTGCAGTACCTGCAAAAGAAAGGATTCCAGGTGCAGCCCCAGACCAACATTGCGACGGTGATTTCCCGCAATGCGATGATCAACAAGCAGATCGACATGACCTGGGAGTACACCGGTACCTCGCTGATCATCTTTAACCACATTAACAAACGCATGTCGCCGCAGGAGTCTTACGAGACGGTAAAACGTCTGGATGCCAAACATGGTCTGGTGTGGCTCAACCCCGCGGACATGAACAACACCTACGCCTTTGCCATGCAGCGTAAGCGCGCCGAAGCGGAAAATATCACTACCATGTCGGAGCTGGTCGCTAAGGTCGAGCAGGTGCGTAAAACCGACCCGGACAACAACTGGATGCTGGGTCTGGACCTCGAGTTTTCCGGGCGCAGCGACGGCATGAAGCCGCTGCAGGCCGCCTATAACCTGGAGCTGGATCGCCCGCAGATCCGCCAGATGGACCCCGGTCTGGTATATAACGCGGTACGCGATGGCTTTGTCGACGCCGGGCTGATCTACACCACCGACGGACGCGTGAAGGGCTTCGACCTGAAGGTACTGGAAGATGATAAAGGCTTCTTCCCGAGCTATGCGGTGACCCCGGTGGTGCGTAAGGACACCCTGGAAGCCAATCCGGGTCTGGAGGAGGCGCTGAACACCCTCTCCGCCCAGCTCAACAACGACGTTATCACCGAGCTCAACAAGAAGGTGGATATCGATCATCAGTCACCGCAGCAGGTCGCCCGTGATTTCCTGCGTAGCAAGCAGCTGCTGTAAGGAGGCGCTATGGATACGGTTCACTACATTATTGATAACTGGGGCTATCTGTTAACCCTGACGCTGCAGCATCTGTGGCTGGTGGCGCTGGCCGTGGGCCTGGCCATCATCATAGGCGTGCCGCTGGGCATTCTGATTGTGCGCCACAAATGGCTGGCGACCCCGGTGCTGGGAATTGCCACCATCGTGCTGACCATCCCGTCGATTGCTCTGTTCGGCCTGATGATCCCGCTCTTTTCCATGATCGGTCAGGGTATTGGCGCCCTGCCTGCCATTACGGCGGTATTCCTCTACTCGCTGCTGCCGATTGTGCGTAACACCCATACCGCCCTCGACAGCCTGCCGCCAGGTCTACGCGAAGCGGGTCGCGGGATCGGTATGACCTTCTGGCAACGTCTGCGCTGGGTAGAGATCCCTATGGCGCTGCCAGTGATTTTTGGCGGGATCCGTACCGCCGTGGTGATGAACATCGGCGTGATGGCGATTGCCGCCGTCATCGGCGCGGGCGGGCTGGGCCTGCTGCTGCTTAACGGCATTGGCGGAAGCGATATTCGTATGCTGATTGCTGGCGCATTAATGATTTGTCTTTTAGCGATTGTGCTCGACTGGTTACTGCACCGTCTGCAGATCGTTCTGACTCCAAAGGGGATTCGATAATGATAAAACTGGAAAACCTCACCAAACAATTTTCACAGAAAAACGGCCAGGCCATGAAGGCCGTGGACAACGTCAACCTGAACGTGCCCGAAGGGGAGATGTGCGTCCTGCTCGGCCCGTCCGGCTGCGGCAAGACCACTACCCTGAAGATGATTAACCGTCTGATTACCCCGAGCAGCGGCAAGATCCTGATTAACGGTCAGGACACCAGCGACATGGATACCGTGACGCTGCGCCGCAACATCGGCTACGTAATCCAGCAGATTGGTCTGTTCCCGAACATGACCATCGAAGAGAACATCACCGTAGTGCCGCGGATGCTGGGCTGGGACAAAGCGCGGTGTAAAACCCGCGCCGAAGAGCTGATGGATATGGTGGCAATGGACCCGCATAAATTCCTCAACCGCTATCCGCGCGAGATGTCCGGCGGCCAGCAGCAGCGTATCGGCGTGATCCGCGCCCTGGCGGCGGATCCTCCGGTACTGCTTATGGATGAGCCATTCGGTGCGGTCGACCCGATCAATCGCGAGGTGATCCAGAACCAGTTCCTCGAGATGCAGCGCAAGCTGAAAAAGACCGTGATGCTGGTGAGCCACGACATCGACGAGGCGCTGAAACTCGGCGACCGCATCGCCGTCTTCCGCCAGGGGAAAATTGTCCAGTGCGCCAGCCCGGACGAACTGCTGGCCAAACCGGCGAATGAGTTTGTCGGCTCGTTTGTCGGCCAGGACCGTACCCTGAAACGCCTGCTGCTGGTGTCGGCGGGAGATGTGACCGATCAGCAGCCGACTATCACCGTGCGCCCGGCGACGCCGCTGCCTGAAGCCTTCGCTATCATGGATGACAATGACATCCGCGCGGTCACAGTGGTAGACGAAAACGGCAAGCCGCTGGGCTTTGTGAAGCGCCGCGAAGCGCGTCATGCCAACGGCACCTGCGCCGATCTGATCCACCCGTTCCGCATGACCGGCAAGGCGGAAGACAACCTGCGCGTGGTGCTGTCGCGTCTGTACGAGAGCAACACCAGCTGGATGCCGATTGTCGATGAGGACGGGCGCTATAACGGCGAGATTTCCCAGGACTATATTGCGGAGTATCTCAGCTCTGGCCGCACGCGCCGGGCGCTGAATATTTATAGCGAAAGCTAATTCTGTCAGCCGGGCTCTGCCCGGCTCTTTACATTGCTAACCCCCCGATTTCCCCTCACAATATTGTATCTTCCCTGTTTACGCGTAACCCATGCATCGACTCCATGCTTACCCTGATATCCGCGCGATGTTTCGCAGGCTGCTGATTGCCACCGTCACGGGCGTGCTGGCGGCGCTGGCCGTGGCGCTGTTTCGTCACGCCATGACTCTGCTGGAGTGGCTGTTCCTCAGTAACGAGAGCGGCAGCCTGGTGAATGCGGCCAGCGCGCTTTCGCCCTGGCGCCGCGCGCTGACCCCCGCGCTGGGCGGGCTGGCGGCCGGGCTGTTGCTGTGGGGATGGCAGCGCATGACGGCGCAGCGTCCGCATGCGCCTACCGACTATATGGAAGCCCTGGAAACCGGCGACGGGCAGTTTGACTACGGTGCCAGCCTGGTGAAATCTCTGGCATCATTACTGGTGGTCGCCAGCGGCAGCGCCATTGGGCGCGAAGGGGCGATGATCCTGCTGGCCGCCCTCGCCGCCTCCTTTTTTGCCCAGCGCTTTACGCCGAAGTCAGAATGGAAACTGTGGATCGCCTGCGGGGCCGCCGCCGGGATGGCCAGCGCCTACCATGCGCCGTTAGCCGGAAGTCTGTTTATTGCCGAGATCTTATTCGGCACCCTGATGCTGGCCTCGCTCGGCCCGGTGGTGATTGCCGCGGTTGTCGCGCTGCTCACCACCCGCCTGCTCAGCCCCGGCGCCAGCACGCTGTATGAGGTGCATCTCAGCCAAACGATCACCGGGGTGGATTACGCCCTGATGGTCGGCATGGGCCTGCTGGCGGGTATATGCGGCCCAGCGCTGATGTGGTTGATGGATTTCAGTCACTCCCTGTTTCTGCGCCTGCGGCTCTCGCCGCCGTGGCAGCTGGCGCTGGGTGGACTGATCGTCGGGCTGCTGTCGCTGCTGACGCCCAGGGTATGGGGTAATGGCTACAGCGTGGTGCAGGGATTTCTACTCGCGCCGCCGCTGCTGTCGGTGATTGCCGGGGTATTCATTTGCAAGCTGCTGGCCGTACTCGCCAGCAGCGGCTCGGGGGCACCGGGCGGGGTATTTACGCCCACGCTGTTTGTCGGCATGGCGACCGGGATGCTGTTTGCGCAACTCTTTATGCTGTGGATACCCGGGTCTGAAACCGCGATTTTACTCGGGCTGGCGGGGATGGCGACGCTGCTCGCGGCGACGACGCACGCGCCAATCATGTCGGCGCTGATGGTCTGTGAAATGACCGGGCAGTATCTGCTGCTGCCCGGCTTGCTGATTGCCTGCGTGGTGGCGTCAGTCCTGTCGCGGACGTTACGCCACGACTCGATCTACGGGCAACACACTGCTGAAAGTCGAGAGGTCGATGTAGTGCGCTAGCTCGCGCTGCTCAGCGCGGGGCAGATACGGCAGCTCGCCCACCAGCGGACCCGGCAGCTTTTTACTCAGCACCTCGATGATTTCGGCATAGTGGGCCAGGCCCGGATTGATGCGGTTTGCCACCCAGCCCACCAGCGGCAGGCCGTCATTGGCAATCGCCTGGGCCGTCAGCAGGGCGTGGTTAATACAGCCTTCCTGAATGCCCACCACCATCAGGACCGGGAGTTGCTCCTGCACTACCCACTCTGATAACGGACGCAAATCATTCATCAGGCTGCGCCAGCCGCCGGTCCCTTCCACCACCACGTGATCGACCTGCTCGCTCAGGCTGGCAAGCCCGTTTGATAACAGGGTGTAATTAACCAGCCCGCTGTGCGCCACGCTGCTCTCATCTTCGCTGAGCGCAATGGGGTTAACTGCGTGATAAGGCAGTTCAAGCGAGGAGACGCTTTGTAACACCAGCGCATCTTTATTGCGCAATCCCTCTGGCGTCTCTTTACTCCCTTTTGCTACCGGTTTGTACCCTGCTACGCGCTTCCCGCTGGCCATCAGGGCTTGCAGTAAGGCGCGGGACACCACCGTCTTACCGACAGAAGTATCAGTACCCGTTACAAAGAAACGCTTAAGCATCACTCACTCCACCGTTATGCTTTGGAAATATAAATCAAGGAAATAATTCAGTGGGGGAAGTCTAAGGCATGCGCTATCCACTCAGTTTGAGATAGCGCAATTTTTGGTAAGACTTTAAGAATCTGTTAACCCTGCAGGAGACGGATCAGCAGGGACCCGTTGTACATCGCATCTTTCACCAGCGCCGCACCGGCCATCGTCCCCTGATTGGTAAACTGGGTACTCTCCACCACGATATGTTTACTGTAGGCTGGCAGGGACTGCTGGCGGATGGAGTCGGCAATGGCCGGGAAGAGAACGCCTGCCGCCTGGCTCAGGGGCGAACCGATCAGGATCTTTTGCGGGTTAAAGAGGTTCACCATGATGGCAATGATGCGCCCGACGTTGGTGCCCACGCCGGTAATGATATCTTTGGCCAGCAGGTCCCCCTGCTGGGCGGCCGCACACAGCGACGCCACGGTCAGGGGTTGGCCGTGCAGCGTCGAGCTCATCGACTGGCCGAGCCGGAGCTGGGCCAGTTCCATCACGCTATCCACGCTGGCAATGGTCTCCAGGCAGCCGTGGTTACCGCAGTAACAGCGTTTGCCGTAAGGATCAACCTGGGTGTGGCCAATCTCCACCAGGCTGCTGCTCCCGGCGTGTAACAGACGGCCATCGGTGATCACCCCGGCGCCGACGTTGTGGTCAATCACCACCTGAATCACGTCCCGCGCCCCGCGTGAAGCGCCGAACAGCGCCTCGGCCATGGTCCAGGCGCTGATGTCATGCTGAATATAGACCGGCACGCCGGTGTGGTTTTTCAGCACCTCCCCCAGCGGCATCTCTTTGACGTCGTCGTAGAACGGCATCCGGTGGACAATACCGTTTTCGGTATCAATGATACCCGGCATGGTGATGGCGATGGCGGTCAGACGCTCCAGCTTCTGCTGGTGATGAATAAAGAATTGATCGATAAGCGCGGTGATCCGTACCTCAAGCGGCAGCTCGGCTTGCAGCGCCAGCGGGAGTTGCTCTTCCACCACCAGCTTGCTGCTGAGATCGCGCAGCGCCAGGTAGATTTCGCCCCGGCTGATGCGCAACGAGAGGTAGTGCCAGGCTTCGGTTTCCACCACCAGCCCCACCGCCGGACGGCCACGGCTGCCCGGCTCCTGAATTTCGGTCTCCTGCACCAGATGCGCTTCGAGCATTTCTCGTACAATCTTGGTGATACTGGCAGGAGCCAGTTGCGCAAGGCGGGAAAGATCGATGCGCGAGACCGGCCCAAGCTGATCAATCAGGCGATATACCGCACCCGCATTGGTCTGCTTAATCTGATCGATATGCCCAGGCTGACTATCAGCAACCACCACGTACTCCCTTATTTTCGAGCTTCGAAATAAACTGTGGGCTATGGTGAAGCACTTCTACAGTGATCGTCAAATTTTTACTTAGCCTTGTGATTTACAGCACATTTTTACCCGCTTTTTTGGCGGTTCAACCGCCCGATGAGGCCTGAATCAACAGTTTTTTGAAACGTTGTGCCGCGGCGCTGAGCTCGTGATGCTTCGACCATACCAGCCACATCTCTGACACCGCATCCGGTTCGGCTATCGCTACCCAGCGCATTTCATTCAGCTGCAGGCGTTTAAACGAGGCTGGCAGGATCGACACCCCCAGCCCGGCCGCCACCAGGCCGATAATGGTCATCGCCTCGCCCACCTCCTGGGTGATGACCGGGGTAACACCGTAGCGGCGCAGTAGCCCCAGGATGTCGTCATACAGGCCGGTGCCAACACGCGGATCAAAAAAGACAAACGGCTCCTGGGCCAACTCCGCGAGGGAAATGGCAGGTTTGGCCGCCAGAGGGTGATCCCGGTGGATCATCACCAGCAGCGGCTCGCGCAGCACCCGCTGCCACGCCAGGGTATCTGGCAGCTGGGTATTGCGCATCAAGCCGAGATCCAGCGAGCCTTCGCTCAGCGGGACGATCTGCTCCCGGGTGTTGATCTCCCGGGTCTGGATATGCACGTCCGGTGAGAGGCGGCGAAAGGTCGACAGGGTGTGCGAAATGGCGCGGATAAAGGGCGCAGACGAGGTAAATCCAAGGCGTAACTCCCCGGTTTCGCCATGATGCAGGCGTTCTGCCCGGGCGGCCGCCTCGTCCACCTGAATCAGGATCTGGCGGCTGTCGGCCAGAAACTGGCGCCCTGCCGCCGTCAGCCCCACGCTGCGGTTGGTGCGGGCCAGCAGACGGGCTCCCACCTGCTGCTCCAGGGCCTGGATCTGCTGGCTCAGCGGCGGTTGGGAGATATTCAGCCGCGCCGCGGCGCGACCAAAATGCAGCTCCTCAGCGACGGCGACAAAGTATCGGAGATGGCGCAGTTCGATATTCATATCTTTAACGTATCATTTGAGATTATTAATATATTAGACAGAATATTTACATTTTCCTACTCTGATCCCTGTGGTCATACCCGTCACCAGTAATCACGGGGATGTTGAAGCAAGGAACTTACGTGAGTCGTACTACAACGGCTGATATCGCCCCGACAGATGATATCGATTTACCAACTAAGCCCCGTCCGGTTCAGTTAATCAAACGTGGCACCCCGCAGTTTATGCGCGTCACCCTGGCGCTGTTCTCCGCCGGACTGGCGACCTTCGCCCTCCTCTATTGCGTGCAACCGATCCTGCCGGTGCTGTCGCACGAGTTTGGCGTGACGCCTGCCACCAGCAGTATCTCGCTCTCAATCTCCACCGGGATGCTGGCGGTCGGTTTACTCTTTACTGGCCCGCTGTCGGACGCCATCGGGCGTAAACCGGTGATGGTCACCGCCCTGCTGCTGGCCTCGGTCTGTACTTTGCTGTCGACGATGATGACCAGCTGGCACGGGATTTTGATCATGCGCGCGCTGATCGGCCTCTCCCTCAGCGGCGTGGCGGCGGTAGGCATGACTTACCTCAGCGAGGAGATCCACCCCAGCTTTGTCGCCTTCTCGATGGGGCTCTATATCAGCGGTAACTCCATTGGCGGGATGAGCGGACGACTGCTGAGCGGGGTCTTTACCGACTTCTTCAGCTGGCGAATTGCGCTGGCGGCGATCGGCTGTTTTGCGCTGGCATCGGCGCTGATGTTCTGGAAAATCCTGCCGGAATCGCGCCATTTTCGTCCTACCGCCTTGCGACCTAAAACACTGCTGATTAACTTCCGCCTGCACTGGCGCGACCGGGGCCTGCCTCTGCTGTTCCTTACCGGATTCCTGCTGATGGGCTCGTTTGTCACCCTGTTTAACTACATTGGTTACCGACTGATGCTCGCCCCCTGGCACCTGAACCAGGCGCTGGTCGGCCTGCTGTCGGTAGCCTACCTGACCGGGACCTGGAGTTCACCGAAAGCCGGGGCGATGACCACCCGCTTCGGGCGCGGCCCGGTGATGCTGGCCTCGACGGGCATTATGCTGGCCGGGGTCTTGCTGACCCTGGTCAGTAACCTGTGGGTGATTTTTGCCGGGATGCTGCTCTTCTCCGCTGGCTTTTTCGCCGCCCACTCGGTCGCCAGCAGCTGGATCGGCCCGCGCGCCCGCCGCGCCAAAGGCCAGGCGTCTTCGCTGTATCTGTTTAGCTACTATCTGGGCTCCAGCATCGCCGGGACGCTGGGCGGCGTGTTCTGGCATCAGTACGGCTGGAATGGCGTGGGTGGGTTTATTGCGTTGATGCTGTGTGGGGCGTTGCTGGTGGGCAGGAGCCTTCATTGTCGTTTGAAATAAACTCATCAAGTGATCACCAGTAGCAAATCTATCCCTGGCTTTATTTACGACCCCGTACTGGTGCAAAACGAGTGCGGGGTTTTTTCGTTTTTAATCATTCTAAATTCTATATGAAGCATTAATAAACAATAACTTACCTCGCATTGTTCATTTACTCATCATTGCATACAGGTTAGGCTTTCAACGGATTACCCATACATATCATAAGGAAAATGAAATATGGCAATACCGGCTTATCTTTGGCTAAAAGACGATGGCGGCGCTCTCATCAAGGGTTCTGTAGATGTAAGGCACCGTGAACAATCCATAGAAATCACATCATTCAGCCATAACCTCTATATCCCGACCGATGGCAATACCGGAAAACTTACAGGGACACGCGTTCACGGTGCCCTGATGTTCGAAAAGGAGTTCGACAGTTCATCCCCTTATCTCATGAAAGCTGTAGCTACAGGGCAAACTCTTCAGAGTGCGGAGTTTAAATGGTATCGCATCAATGATGCAGGCCAGGAAGTTGAGTATTACAACATGTTCCTTGAAGGGGTGAAGATTGTTTCAGTCACACCAATGATGCACGACACAAAAACTGTGATAAATGCAGGTCACCTTGAGCAGGTACAATTACGCTACGCTAAAATCACGTGGACATTCAAGGACGGAAATATTCAGTATTCCGACGCATGGGCAGAACGTGTAACCAGGTAAATATGCATGGATAGTGTGGAAGAACTTAACGGAACGTATTTCTATAAGGGATACTCCAACCTTTCCGCCGGAGAGTTGCTCTTTTGGATTTTTCTTGATGAAGCGGCTGAACAGTTCGGAACAAGCGATCTTTTAACCGTTGGGCTAATTCTGCTAGGTCAACCTGAAATAGCGACAAGAGGCAAACCTGGAGGGACAACCCCCGGAACATCACCACTCAGCTCACAGTTACGTCATTGGCTAAACATCGAAACCAGACGCTTACCCACCTTGACTAACTCAAGTATCAGAAGGATGAAGTTTGCCTATGTTACTAATCTCGGTGCATTTGTGGGACGATGGATTCCTGTCCTTGGGATTTTTTTTATTGCTGCTGATGTCTCAGCCATCGCTTATAAGGCGACAATGAAATACAACACCATAGCCAGAGGAAACGACAAGTTATGGTGACAAATGAAGATGTGATTAGCTGGTACTGTGAACGGTTCAACAAACCTGCCCTGTTTACCAGGAAGTCATGGCCCGTAACCCTTGATACCAGCCTCTCCACAGGTGATTACGTTTGGGCAAGTGAAACAGGGGCAGACATCATGAGGGAATATTTTCAACGCTTTGATGTGGACCCTGCCAACTTCGACTTTTACCGATACTGGCCTGAGGAGACATTTATCCTTTACTCCTTATTCACTAGCGGAAAGGACGACGATGAACCAGAACCGCTAACACTTCGTATGCTTGCTGAGTCTGCAAAAGCAGGTAAATGGTTATATGACTAGCAATCTAAGGGGCGATTAGGCCCCTTTTTCATATCAGCACTCTGCGGTGGCCAGCCCATTCCTTTTCCTCGCCTCAAACGAATACATGAAAAGTGCATGAATCGCTCATAAATCACGGTAAACTCACCTGAACACATCCATCTGAACGAGAACAAGAACTATGCAGAAAAACGTTTCTTATCAGCAACTCACCCGTACCTTCCAGCGTCTCTCCCGCTTCTCCCACCTCTCCGCCATCGCCAGTTGGGACATGTTCACCATGATGCCAGCAGGGGGCAGTACTGCCCGCGGCGAAGCTCTGGCTGAGTTGAGCGTCCTGCAACACCAAATCCTGACCGATGCGAAAGTGGCTGACTGGCTGCGTAATGCCGAAAGCGAAGATCTGAACGACGTCGAACAAGCCAACCTGCGGGAGATGACCCGCCACTATCAGCAGGCTGCGGTACTGCCGGAGTCGCTGGTGGAAGCCAAATCGCTGGCGGGCAGTAAATGCGAGCATGCCTGGCGCACCCAGCGTCCGGCCAATGACTGGCCGGGCTTTGCCGCCAACCTGAAAGAGGTGGTGAAGCTGACCCGGGAAGAAGCCCGCCTGCGCGCCAACGCCAAAGGCTGCACCCCTTACGATGCGCTGCTGGATATTTTCGAGCCGGACATGACCAGTGCCCGCCTCGACGTGCTGTTTGGCGATCTCAAATCCTGGCTGCCGGACCTGCTGAACCAGGTGGTCGAGAAGCAGGCGCAGCAATCCTTCGTGCCGCCGCAGGGCCCGTTCCCGACGGCGATCCAGCGTGAGCTGGGGCTGGAGGCGATGAAGACCCTCGGGTTCGATTTTAACGCCGGTCGACTGGATGTCAGCGCCCACCCGTTCTGCGGCGGCGTGCCGGAAGATGTGCGCATCACCACCCGTTACGACGAAGAGGAGCTGCTCAGCGCCCTGTTTGGTGTGATCCATGAAACCGGCCACGCCCGCTACGAGCAGAACCTGCCGCGCAACTGGCTCGGCCAGCCCATCGCCCTGGCGCGCTCTACCGCCATCCACGAATCCCAGAGCCTGTTCTTTGAGATGCAGCTTGGGCGCAGCAAGGCGTTCCTCAACCACCTGCTCCCGGCAGTGCGCGAGCGGTTCGGCAGCCAGGCGGCCTTTACGCCGGAGAACTTTGTCGCCTGGAACCAGCGCGTCAAGCCCGGCTATATCCGCGTGGATGCTGACGAGGTCAGCTATCCGGCACACGTGGTGCTGCGCTACGAGATCGAGCGAGCACTGATTAACGGCGACATCGAGGTGGAGGACATCCCGGCGCTGTGGGATGAGAAGATGCAGGCGTGGCTGGGCTTATCGACCAAAGATAACTACCGCAACGGCTGTATGCAGGACATCCACTGGACAGACGGCGGCTTTGGTTACTTCCCGTCGTACACCCTCGGGGCAATGTACGCCGCCCAGCTTTTCGCTGCGGCCAAAAAAGCCCTGCCGGATCTGGACGCCGCCATCGCCGTCGGGGATTTCAGCGCCCTGTTCGACTGGCTGCGCCAGAACATCTGGCAGCACGGCAGCCGCTTCACCACCGCCCAGCTGATCGAGCAGGCCACCGGGGAAGATCTTAACAGCCGCTACTTCCGCGACCATCTCACCTCGCGTTATCTGTAATACCTTTCGCCGGAGCCTGCTCCGGCGTTTTTTCCCTTTATGCAATAAGAAGATGATTTTGCACATATCTTCGTGCCGTCACTTTCTGTATGAGGTATTAACCTGGTCGCATAATCAAGCCATTAACAGACCGGGCTAAACCATAAATAAAGGGATGAATGATGAAAGGCATTACGAAAACAATACCCATAGCCCTGTTGTGTGCGGTGAGTTCCGGCGCTTTCGCCGCGACGACCCCGGCCACGGACAACACGCCGCAAGAAGCTTACGATGATATCACCCGCTCGCTGGACGACCTCCACCCCATCACCTTCCAGGCGCCCGCCGAAAAGTACAAATTGCTGGTGTTCATAGATAATCAGTGTGTCTACTGCAGCGAAGTGGTGAAAAACATTAAAAAGTATACGGATGCCGGGTTAACCATGTCATTTTTGACCGTTGCCCCGAAATCGATTCGCGACTCGGTAATAGAAGATATGGGGCGCGTCTGGTGTTCCGCTGACAAGACGAAAAGTCTGCAGCAGGCAATGGCAGGATTTTTACCTGATAACGACACTACCCCGGCCTGTTCCGATCTGGTCACGCGTCAGTCCGCGCTGGCAGACAGGCTGGGCATCACCGTCACGCCGGTGATGGTGGTGGTCGAGCCCGAAACGCGCTCAATAGTGGGTAGCCAACCTCCGGCAGCCATTCTCACGGCACTGAAGAAATAACGATAACGCGTACGTGCGGGCTCGTTCGTACGCGTTACACCCGCCTTTGTACATTGCGTTACACGCCGTCACCAATCACTCACGGAAGCCCTCAGTTTTCAGGGATATAGTTCTTTCAACGGCCCCGCAGTGGGGTTAAATGAAAAACCAAATTCGAGGGTAGGATGATGAAAAAAGTATTAGCTCTGGTTGTTGCCGCTGCAATGGGTCTCTCTTCTGCTGCATTCGCTGCTGACACCGTCGCCAACACCGCTGCACCAGCGGCAACCGCAGCACCGGCTGCGAAAACCGTGCATCACAAAAAACACCACAAAGCTGCGGTACAGAAAGCGCAGGCTGCTAAAAAGCAGCATAAAAAAGCGGTGAAAAAAGAAGAAACGGCGCCGGTTGCTCAGAAAGCGCAGGCTGCCAAAAAACACCATAAAAAAGCCGTTAAACATGACGCTGCAGCCCCGGCAGCAAAACCGGCTGCATAAGCCGCCTTACCTTAACGTGCCCTGAGGGGCGCGTTGGTCCCCGGCGCTGAACCAGCCTGGTTGCAGCGCCGTTTTTCTATCCGGAGGGCGTTATGTTTCAGCGCTATCGGTTTGAGTTCATTCTTATCACGCTTATTTTATGCGCACTTGTCACCAGTGTGTTTTATATTTCATGAATGTAGCACGCTGATTTTACTCCCACTTTCGCGCTGTCCCGTCTATAGTTAATAACCAGGGTTCATATTTAATAATCATAATTATCCCCCTTCAGAGTGTGATATGCGTAAATCTGTTGTGGTTGTACTGGGAACGTTTTTTCTCTTTTCTGGGCTGAGTCATGCGGACGATGGCAGCGACGACGCTGCGAACGTCAAAAAAGAGGTACAAACGCTGTTTTTTGGTCATGACGACCGTACGCGTGTCGCCGATCCGTCCAGCTCGCCGTGGGATGCCATTGGCCAGCTGGAAACCGCCAGCGGAAATCTGTGTACCGCGACCCTCATCACCCCCCGGCTGGCGCTGACCGCCGGTCACTGTCTGCTGGTGCCGCCAAACGGTAAACCGGATACCGCCGTTGCCCTGCGCTTTGTGTCGCTAAAAGGCAGCTGGCGCTATGAGATCCACGGCATTGAAGGACGTGTTCCGTCATCGCTGGGACGGCGGCTGAAAGCCGACGGCGATGGCTGGATCGTGCCGCCGTCTGCCGCCTCGTGGGATTTTGGTCTGGTGGTGCTGCGTAATCCGCCGTCGGGGATCACCCCGCTGCCGCTGTTTAGCGGTGACAAAGACGCCCTGACCGCCGCCCTGAAAGCGGCCGACCGCAAGGTCAATCAGGCGGGCTACCCGGAAGATCATCTCGACGTGCTGTACACCCATCAGGACTGCATCGTCACCGGCTGGGCGCAAACCGGCGTGCTGTCGCATCAGTGCGATACTCTGCCCGGCGATAGCGGCTCGCCGCTGATGCTGCAAACCGCCGAAGGCTGGCAGGTTATCGGGGTACAAAGTTCCGCCCCTGCGGCCAAAGATCGCTGGCGGGCCGATAACCGCGCCCTGTCGATTACCGGTTTTCGTGACAAGCTGGATGAGCTGGCCCAGCAGTGATTTAGCACTGTCGCTGCTGGCGTAGCGCTCTAATCGCCTCAATCGGCATCGGCTGGCTGTACCAGAAGCCCTGCAACTGATCGCAGCCCGCCAGCCGCAGCAGTTTCATCTGCTTCTCGTTCTCCACCCCTTCAGCCACCACGGACATCCCGAGAGCGCTGGCGATGCGTACCGTACCGCTGACCAGCGCCGCGGCCTGCTCGTCACGATCCACCAGCCCCGCCAGCGATTTGTCGATCTTAATGGTGTCGAAGTTAAAGCGCCTGAGATAGCCGATGCTGGAGTAGCCGGTGCCAAAATCGTCCAGCGCCACGGCGATGCCCTGGGCTTTAAGGTTGCTGATGGCTGAGCGGGCCCGCTCGGGATTTTCCAGCACGTAGGTTTCGGTGACCTCCAGCTGCAGGCGCGTGGCCGGGAAGCGGCTGAACTCCAGCGCGCCGGCCACTTTGGCCTCAAAATCCGGGTCGCGGAACTGGGCGGGTGAGATATTGACCGACAGTTTTAAATCCACATAGGGCTCCAGATCCTGACAGGCCCGGCGCAGCACGAACTGCCCCAGGGCGTAAATCAGCCCGCTGGTCTCTGCGATGGTGATAAACACGTCCGGCGGCAGTGGCCCCTCCGGGCGCCGCGGCCAGCGCACCAGCGCCTCCACGCTGACCATTTTCTGGCTGCGCGCATCGATGATCGGCTGATACCAGACATCAAACTCTTCACGTTCAAGGCCGCTGCGGATCTGGCCTTCAATCGCCACCTGGCGTTCGCGGACGCTGTTCAGCTCCGTATCATAGTGCGTCACCCGGCCCTTGCCGGTGATTTTGGAGTGGTACATGGCGATATCGGCGCGACGGAACAGCTCCGAGCTGGTGCACTCCACCAGAGTGCCGCTGGCGATGCCGATACTGGCGCCGATATGGATGGTGCGCTCCCCGACGCGGATCGCGCTGTGAAGATAATCGAGGACAAAGCCCGCAAAGGCCGAGGCCAGCGCTTCGGCGTTCTCTCCGCCGATGGTCATGGCAAACTCGTCCCCGCCCATGCGGGCCAACATGCCGTTCTTCGGCACGTTGTCGCGTAACGCCCCAGCGATGATTACGATCAGCTCATCCCCGACCTCATGACCGTAGATATCATTCACGTCTTTAAAGCCATCGAGGTCGATAAAGACCACGCTTTTGCGATCGGTATCGCCGCGCAGGCTCACCCGCTCCAGCTCTTCAATCAGCGCCCGGCGGTTAGGTAAATGGCTGAGCCAGTCGGTACGCGCCACCTTTCGCGCCAGGTTCTCACCGCGCGCCAGTTTATACAGCCCCACGCAGCTGAAGAGAATGAACAGCAAAATCAGCGCCGCGGTAAACAGCACGATCCGGGTGATGTCCAGCGAAGCGGCCTTCGCCGCGGCGGCCCCCGGCAGGCGCGGCGTCCACGACAGATAGCCCAGCACCTCGCCCGAAGCGCTTTTCAGCGGCACGCTCACGTCGGTGATCTGCTCCGGGGTAAAGGTCAGATCGTCGATCTGAAAGGTGTTCCCCAGATCGCGCAAAATTTGTGGATTGATGTGGCGGGTGATGACCAGAAAGCGGCGGGTATTATCCCCTGCCTGCAGGCTGCCCATCGTGGGGCGGATCAGTCCGACGCCGACAAAGGCGATCCCCGCGCGGGTGCGGGTGATCCCGGCGTAGATATTTTTATCCGATTTCAGGGCGTTGGTATGCATCTGGATCAGCGATTTCAGGCCATCGCCAAAGAAGTCGAGGTTTTTTTCCGTGAAAGGCTGGCTTCTGAATGAGCCCCATAGCACCCGGAAACGTTCGTCGAGCACAAAGGTGCCGTCATACAGGTTATTTACCTTGTAGCCCGCGCCCCAAGTGTTATAGAGCCAGTCCACGTCAAGCGCCGGGCGGTAGGCTTCGCGCACCGCGTCATCCCAGACGGCATTATCAATCACCAGCGACCAGACCCGATTGACAGAGGTCTGAACGGCACCCTGTACGGAAAGGGCCGTGCGCTGTTCGTCGATTTCATTGGCTTTACTGCTGATGAGGTTGAGCGAGAGGTAGAGCAGGATCACAACCGAGAAGATTAAGCCGAGCCCTGCCATAAAAATCATGACAAACAAGGTTTTTGCAGAAGGGATTTTACGCCAGCTTAAAGGGGTATGCATTCATTCCTCATTATGTTAATGCCCTCAGACTAAGCGTAATACAGGTCATGAATTTCGCTGCCTGTAAAAACAGGCAGCGAGAGTATCAGGCCAGTTTTATCATGATCATCCCGGCGAGCAACAGAAGCAGGCCAATCCAGCCCTTCTTATTCAGCCGTTGCCCAAACAGGATCCAGCCCGCCGCCAGCGTCGCCGCAATCCCGAAACCGCCCCACAGGGCATAGGCCACCGACAGCTCAATACCTTTGACCGCCTGCGACAGGGCGCTGAAGGCGGCGAGTACCGCCGCAATCGACAGCAGGCCGTATACTTTGCGGCGAAAACCGTCGGAAAACTTCAGCAACACGTTGGCGGCAATCTCCAGGACGATCGCCAGCGCCAGCCAGGCGCCATGAACCCACTCAAACTGTGGCATGGGTCGCCTCCTTGCGCTGTTTTGCCGGTTTGCGGGTGCCGGATTTAATGAATATTATTCCCGCGACCAGCGTCGTCAGACCCGCCATTTTCATCAACGACAGCGACTCATCAAACAGTAAAACGCTAAAAAGGGTGATTAAGAAAATACCTACCCCTTCCCATAATGCGTACGCCACACCCAGCGCGATTTTTTTAACCGCAAAAGACAAGAAAATATAGGACAGCGCAATCATCGACAGCATTAAAATATAGCCGCTGTGACCACCGCTAATGGTGGCCCATTTCATTGAAAGCGTGCCGGTTATTTCAGCAACGATAGCCAGGGCTAAGAGGATCCAGTAAAACATATTTTTTCTCCTGCTTGAGAATATAATCCTTCGCGGCTCGCCAGGGATGGCAGCCGGGTAAAAAATAATGAAGATTCAGCCGGGCGCAAAGCGCCAGCTCAGGCAGATAGAGGATCTACAGCGCGTTGCGCCAGTGTTGCTCGCCAGACAGCAGGCAAAAAGAGGATGATAAAGCAGAGATGTTTGAAAAATGCGTCCTGAACAGATTGTCCATAAAATTACAATTATCTGCGGTGTTGCTTCTCGTCAGTGCAGATGAAAATTGTCTCCGGTAGTTAAACACAGCTGATTTTTACCACAAGCCAGTATTTTACTCAAAGCCTTTTCATTTCTTTACCCTTACTGTTTGTGTTTGGTTAATTTTTTAAACGCCCCGCGCCGTTAGAATATATAAAAAGAACGGTATCAGGAGCCAGCATGGCCAAACCCATTATTACTCTCAACGGATTAAAAATAGTCATCATGCTCGGCATGCTGGTGATTGTGCTGACGGGGATCCGCGTTGCGGCGGATATTATTGTGCCCTTTATTCTGGCGCTGTTTATCGCCGTGGTGCTGCATCCGCTGGTGCGGTGGCTGGTGCGCCTGCGTCTTCCCCGGGTGTTGGCAATCACCCTGCCGATCCTGCTTATCGTGATTTTCATGGCGTTGCTGGTGGCCTATCTGGGCACCTCGCTGAATGAGCTGGCGCGCACCCTGCCGCACTACCGCTCCTCGCTGGCCGTGCCGCTGCTGCATCTGGAGCCCTGGCTGCAGCGGGCCGGGATTGAAGTGTCAATGGAAGAGCTGCTGAAGTACATCGATCCCAATGCCGCCATGACCCTGGTGACCGCCCTGCTGTCGCAGCTTTCCAGCGCCATGACCGCTATCTTTTTACTGCTGCTGACGGTGGTATTTATGCTGCTGGAGGTGCCGCAGCTGCCGGCGAAGCTCCAGCCTCTGATGTCCCGCCCGGTGGAAGGCATGGCGGCGATCCAGCGCGCCCTCGACAGCGTCTCGCACTATCTGGTGTTGAAGACCGCCATCAGCCTGGTGACCGGGCTGGTGGTGTGGGGAATGCTGGCGGTACTTGAGGTCCGGTTCGCCTTCGTCTGGGCGCTGCTGGCCTTTGCCCTGAACTATATTCCGAACATCGGATCGGTGCTGGCAGCTATCCCACCGATTGCGCAGGTGCTGGTGTTCAGCGGCTTTTATCCGGCGCTGGTGCTGCTGGCGGGGTATCTGTTTATCAACCTGATCTTCGGCAACATCCTTGAGCCCCGGTTAATGGGGCGCGGTCTGGGCCTCTCGACGCTGGTGGTATTTTTGTCGCTGATCTTCTGGGGCTGGCTGCTGGGGCCGGTGGGAATGCTGCTCTCGGTGCCCCTGACCATTATCGTCAAGATTGCGCTGGAGCAGACCTCCGGCGGCAAAAGCATTGCGCTGCTGCTCAGTGATATGAGTCATGCAAGCTAAGGGGTATCGCAGGTAAAATCCAGCAGCGGCTTATGGTCTCGCCCCGCCTGCCGGTAGTCGGCCAGGGCCGTCTGCCAGGCACTGAACGGCAGGAGCCTGGCGTCACTGTAGTGGCTCCCGGCCAACAGCGGCCAGATTTCGGTAAAAGCCGTCTGCCACCTCTGCGGGCTAAGCGCGTCGAAGTGGTTGCGGATATGAAACCAGTGCATCGGCGGGAAGTGACGTTGTAACGAAAAGGGCTGACCGGAAAGCAACCCATAGCAGATAAACGCCGCGCTGTTACGCATTGCACTTAAGATGGTCTGCGCCAGCTCGCCTCCGGTGGCGTCAAAGACGACATCGCTGGCGGCGGCGATGGCGCGCACGCTGTCGCTCTCCTGCTGCGCTATCGGGATAATCCCCATCGCACGCAGCCTGTCGGCATGAATTGCCGAGCGGTGAATGCCGTACACTTCCGTCGCTCCACGCCGGAGCGCCCACTGTCCGAGCAGAATGGCGCAGTCCGATCCGGCGGCGGTCAGCAACACCCGTTTCCCCTCTACAGGCCAGAGGTTGAGCATCAGCCAGGCCGCCAGCGGGTTGATGAACGCCCGCGCCGCCAGAAGGGTATCAATAGTATCCGGAACCGGGATCGCCAGCGCCGCCGGGCAATCAACGTATTGCTGCCAGGTGCCTTCCCCGCGCAGGGGTAAAACCCGCTGGCCCAACAGGTGGGTGAAACCGACGGGGGCGGCAATCACCCGCCCTACGCCTTCATATCCGGCGATGGCGGGCAAGGTAATGCGATGCCGGTAAGCACCGGTGATGGGGATCAGATCCGAGGCGTTGACCGGGGAGAGCAGCATCTGCACCCGGAGCATGTCCGGCTGCAGCGGCGCTTTTACCGCGGTTTCCCGCTGCAAAACAGACTCAGGCTCACCAAACTGGCGGTAGCATAATGCGGTGTTGTCCATGATCTAGCGGCTGCGTTTGGCCAGTCGCTCGCGGGTTTCGAGTTTTGCCTCGCTGGACTTGCGCAGCGCGACATAACAGGCCCCGCTGCCGCCGTGGTGCGGCTGGGCCACACAATAGGCCTGCACCGCCTCGAATTCCGTCAGCCAGCGCGCCAGATAGCTGCGCACAATGTTGGCGTGAGACCTATCGTCGCGTCCTTTACCGTGAATGATGATCAGGTTACGTAAGCCGTCGCGCTCCGCCTGGCGGATAAAGGTAAACAGCTGCTGGCGGCACTGCTCAACGGGCTGACGCAATAAAGTAAGGCTCGCCTGACGGGGGTATTTGCCCGAGCGCAGCTTATCGATGACCCCCAGTTGCACCCCTTCCCGCTGAAACGAAAGCGGCTCTGCCAGAGGAATAACATCCAGAAAGCCGGTGGTGAGAAAGTTATCCAGCTGGCTGGTGTCCACAGCCTGACGGGGGCGCACGGTCGGGGCGGGTTGCCAGTGAACGTCGGCACAACGCCTGAGAGGCTGGACATCCTCCATCGCGTTGAGAAAAAGCGATTTATCGTCTGGGTTCATGGCATCCTCCTGCTTAGCTGACAGGGTACTATACCTGCCCCTTTCTCGGGGCTCAATGCGACGTCGATTGACTATTAAAAAAATAATAATCAGTTCAGTTAATTTAATAATTAATGTAACTGGACTAAAACGAAATTTTATTGATGATTAAGTTTATGACTTACATTAAATTTTTATGACCCCGTGGCCTTAATTCCTTTATTTATCACCAAAAGATGTTATACATGAAGGTATCTGCACAATGGAAATAATAAGCAGAGATGCATGTGGAGCAATGCTGTGTGTACTGTGGAGTCTGTTGGATGTCGATGGGCTCCATTTTTTTACCCTCACACTGTCTAATAAATAACCTGCCGGGCATGCCGTCTGAATTGTGTGATTAATGCGGTGGTCAAGGGTGTCTGTCGGGAATCCCTTCTTTGAATAAGGTAATAGGTCGCTTTCGGTAACGGCTCTTTCACCGGCAACATCACCAGCCTGTTGGCCAGCAGCGGGTCGCAGCCCAGCTCCTGCGGCAGAATGCTGAGAAAATCGCTCTGCGCGACAAGACTAATACAGGACGAAAAGGTTTCGCAGACTACGCCTATATGGGGGATCTGATCCCGGTGGGAAAACATCTCTTCCAGCTGCTTATAATAACTGCCTCGCGGCGTCGGCATCGTCCAGCTATATTTAAGTAATTCGCTAATAGATTCAGCTTCTATTGCCGGATGGCCTGCCCGACAAAATATCGCAAAAGGCTTCTCAAACAATTTTTCGAACGTGAATTCATGATCATACGGCCCCTGGTAATAGGTATTGATGGTAAAATCAAGTTCCCCCTGGCGTAATTCATTAATCATCGAAACTAATTGTCCTTCCATAATACGCACCTTGACCTGCGGATGCTGCTGATGGAAGCGGGAAATGACCCCAGGCATTAACAGACGGGCAATACTGGCCCCCATCCCGATATTAATCTGTCCGGCCTGCTGGCCCTGCCGCTGGCGAATATCGTCCTGGGCGCTGCGTAACTCTTCAAGGATCAGCCTGGCATGCTGGTAAAAACTCTCCCCGCACTCGGTTAAGGTCACCCCTTTGCTGCGGCGAATAAACAGCTGCGCCGCGATCCCCTCCTCCAGCTCTTTAATGGATTTGGTTAACGCCGGTTGCGACAGATTCAACGCCCGCCCCGCCCCACGGATGCTCCCCTGCTGCGCCACTTCCACAAAGGCCCGCAACTGATGAAATTTTACCTGGAATGTCATGTCGGCACCGATAACCGTTGTTTATCAGAGTAAAGAAACTGTCATCTACTGTAATGGAATTGATTGTGCCAGGGTAAGCCACGAACGGTTAAATCTGTGAAAAAACGGTTAGTGATAAGTAAAAACTATCACAGTGTGAAGCAGTTCACATATTCTTATGATGACAGGAAACGATATGCATACACTGGCGCAGGACCTGCAAACCCTCTTCCCGCAACTCACCGCCTGGCGACGCGACTTCCATCACTTTGCCGAGTCCGGCTGGGTGGAATTTCGCACTGCGGCAAAAGTGGCAGAGGTACTGGATCAACTGGGCTACGAGCTGGCGATGGGCCGCGATGTGGTCGATGCAGACAGCCGGATGGGCCTGCCCGACGAGGCCACTCTGGCCCAGGCCTTTGCCCGCGCCCGTCAGCAGGGTGCGCCGGAAAAATGGCTCAGTGCCTTTGAGGGCGGGTTCACCGGGATTGTGGCCACGCTCAATACCGGCCGTCCGGGGCCGACGCTGGCGTTCCGGGTCGATATGGACGCGCTGGATCTGGATGAATCCACTCAGGACGACCATCTTCCGGCCCGGGAAGGCTTTGCCTCCTGCAACAGCGGCATGATGCATGCCTGCGCCCACGACGGCCACACCACCATTGGACTCGGGCTGGCGCACCTGCTGATGCAGTACCGCGCGCAGCTGAATGGCACCATCAAACTGATCTTCCAGCCTGCCGAAGAGGGCACCCGCGGCGCACGAGCCATGGTTGCAGCGGGCGCACTCGATGGCGTGGACTACTTCACCGCGATCCACATTGGCACCGGCGTACCGGCGGGCACCGTGATCTGCGGCAGCGATAACTTTATGGCCACCACCAAGTTTGACGTGCGCTTTACCGGTGTGGCGGCGCACGCCGGGGGCAAACCCGAAGAGGGACGCAATGCCCTGCTGGCCGCCGCCCAGGCCGCCATCGGCCTGCACAGCATCGCCCCGCACAGCGAAGGCGCGTCCCGCGTCAACGTCGGCGTGATGCAGGCGGGCAGCGGGCGTAACGTCGTCCCCGCCACTGCGCTGCTGAAGGTGGAGACCCGCGGCGAGAGCGAAGCCATTAATAACTATGTGTTCGAGCGCGCAAAAGCAGTGATTGACGGCGCGGCGGCGATGCACGGCGTCAGCACCGAGCTGCGTCTGATGGGCGCAGCGACCTCCAGCGCGCCTTCTCCGGCGTGGGTGAACTATCTGCGCGAGCAGGCATCCCAGGTGGCCGGTGTGGAGCAGGCCATCGACAAAGTGAAAGCCCCTGCCGGATCGGAAGATGCCACCCTGATGATGGCCCGGGTTCAGCAGAACGGCGGCCTCGCCTCCTATATGGTGTTTGGCACCACCCTTAGCGCCGGACACCACAATGAAAAATTCGATTTCGACGAGACGGTGATGCTCATCGCCATCGAAACGCTGGCGCGAACCGCGCTTAACTTCCCGTGGACGCGAGGTGTGTAATGCAGAGCATGTACCGTTTTGTTGAGGATGCTATCGACACCCGATCTCAGCACTTCACCAGGATTGCCGATGAGATCTGGGATCATCCTGAGACCCGCTTCGAAGAGTTCTGGTCCGCTGAACGGCTGGCCAGCGCCCTGGAAGAGGCCGGTTTTAGCCTGACCCGCGAGGCGGGCGGCGTGCCGAACGCCTTTATCGCCAGCTATGGCGAAGGGAAACCGGTGATTGCCATTCTGGGGGAGTACGATGCCCTGGCAGGGTTAAGCCAGCAGGCGCACTGCGCTACCCCGCAAACCGACACTCCAGGGGCCAACGGCCACGGCTGCGGACATAACCTGCTCGGCACCGCCGGGCTGGCGGCGGCCGTGGCGGTAAAAAGCTGGCTGGAGCAACACGGCGGCAGCGGGACGGTGCGTTTTTACGGCTGCCCTGGCGAAGAAGGCGGATCGGGTAAAACCTTTATGGTGCGCGAAGGGCTGTTTGACGACGTGGACGCCGCGGTCACCTGGCATCCGGAAGCCTTTGCGGGGATGTTTAACGTCAGCACCTTAGCCAATATCCAGGCCGCATGGCGTTTCCACGGTACCGCAGCCCACGCCGCCAACTCCCCGCATCTGGGCCGCAGCGCGCTGGACGCCGTCACCCTGATGACCACCGGGACCAACTTCCTCAACGAACACATCATTGAAAAAGCCCGCGTCCACTACGCCATCACCGATACCGGCGGGATCTCTCCAAACGTGGTGCAGGCCCAGGCGGAAGTGCTGTATCTGATCCGCGCCCCGGAGATGGCCGATGCGCAGCAGATCTACGAGCGGATCGAAAAGATTGCCCAGGGCGCAGCGCTGATGACCGAAACCACCGTTGAACGCCGCTTCGATAAAGCCTGCTCCAGCTACCTGCCGAACCGCACGCTGGAGGCCACCATGTACAGCGCTCTACAGCATTTCGGCACCCCGGCGTGGAGCGAGGAAGAGCGCGCCTTTGCGGCGGAGATCCGCGCCACGCTAACCGACAACGATCTGCAAAACAGCCTGAAAAATATCGCCGCCACCGGCGGAGAAGAGGGCAAGCAGTTTGCCCGTCGGCATCAGCAGACCCTGCTGGTGGACGAGGTGGCCCCGTATGCCATTACCGATAACGTGCTGGCGGGCTCTACCGACGTGGGTGACGTCAGCTGGAAAATGCCGGTCGCCCAGTGCTTCAGCCCCTGCTTTGCCGTCGGCACACCGCTGCACACCTGGCAGTTGGTGGCCCAGGGCCGGACCTCTATCGCCCATAAGGGGATGCTGCTGGCCGGCAAAGTGATGGGGGCTACCGCCCTGGCGCTGCTGCAGGACCCGGCGCTGCTGCCCGCCTGCCGCGAGGAGTTTGCTCAACAGTTAAATGAAAAACCGTACATCTGCCCGATCCCAGAAAATGTGACACCGTCACCTTTAAAATAATAAAACATAACAACACAACACTCCCGAGGAACGCCCATGAGTATGTCTTCCATACCTTCGCATTCCCCATCCGGTAAGCTCTATGGTTGGGTTGAAAGAGTCGGCAACAAAGTGCCGCACCCTTTCCTGCTGTTCATTTATTTGATTGTGATCCTGGCCGCGGCCACCGCCGTGCTGTCGGCCTTTGACGTCAGCGCCCGCAACCCGGCCGATGGCAGCATGGTGGCAGTTAAAAACCTGCTGAGCGTCGAAGGGCTGCACTGGTTTTTACCGAATGTGATCAAAAACTTTAGCGGCTTTGCCCCGCTGGGGGCGATCCTCGCCCTGGTGCTGGGTGCCGGACTGGCCGAACGTTCCGGCCTGCTGCCGGCCCTGATGGTGAAAATGGCCTCTCAGGTCAACGCGCGTTACGCCAGCTATATGGTGCTGTTTATCGCCTTCTTCAGCCATATCTCCTCGGATGCGGCACTGGTGATCATGCCCCCGATGGGCGCGCTGATCTTCCTCGCCGTCGGACGTCATCCGGTGGCAGGCCTGCTGGCGGCGATTGCCGGGGTCGGGTGTGGTTTTACCGCTAACCTGCTGATCGTCACCACCGACGTGCTGCTCTCCGGCATCAGCACCGAAGCGGCCAAAACCATCAATGCTGCGATGCACGTCAGCGTGATCGACAACTGGTACTTTATGGCCAGCTCGGTGATTGTGCTGACGATTGTCGGGGGGTTGATCACCGATAAGATCGTGGAGCCGCGTCTGGGCAAATGGCAGGGTAGCAGCGACGAGAAGCTGGATGCGCTGTCGCCGGAGCAGCGTCGCGGGCTGCGCGTTGCCGGAGTAGTGTCCCTGCTGTTTATCGCCGCCATCGCCCTGATGGTGGTGCCGGAGAACGGCATTCTGCGCGATCCGGTCCAGCACACCGTGCTGCCCTCGCCGTTTATCAAAGGCATCGTGCCGCTGATCATTCTCTTCTTCTTTGTGGTGTCGCTGGCGTACGGCATCGCCACCGGGAAAGTGCGTCGTCAGGGCGATCTGCCTCAGCTGATGATCGAACCGATGAAGGAGATGGCTGGGTTTATCGTAATGGTGTTCCCGCTGGCGCAGTTTGTGGCCATGTTTAACTGGAGCAACATGGGCAAGTTTATGGCGGTGGGCCTGACCGACCTGCTGGAAACCGCCGGACTGAGCGGCGTGCCCGCGTTTGTCGGCCTGGCGCTGCTCTCCTCCCTGCTGTGCATGTTTATCGCCAGCGGCTCGGCCATCTGGTCGATTCTGGCCCCGATCTTCGTGCCGATGTTTATGCTGCTGGGCTTCCACCCGGCGTTCGCGCAGATCCTGTTCCGCGTGGCGGATTCTTCAGTGATCCCGCTGGCCCCGGTGTCGCCGTTCGTGCCGCTGTTTTTAGGCTTCCTGCAGCGCTACAAGCCCGAGGCCAAACTGGGTACCTACTATTCGCTGGTGCTGCCGTATCCGCTTATCTTTTTAGGAGTATGGTTGCTCATGCTGGTGGCATGGTATCTTGTCGGCCTGCCCATCGGGCCGGGAGTCTACCCGCGACTGAATTAAGGAAGAGCATATGCTGAGATTACTCGAAGATAAAATTGCCACCCCGCTGGGGCCACTGTGGGTGATTGCGGATGAGCAGTTCAACCTGCGCGCCGTCGAGTGGGAGGAGCACAGCAACCGGATGGTGGAGCTGCTCAATATCCACTACCGGGCGGAGGGCTACGAGCGTATCAGCGCCAGCAATCCAGGCGGGCTTAGCGATAAGCTGACCGCCTGGTTCGAGGGCGATCTCAGCATTATTGACACCCTGCCGACCGCCACGGCCGGCACCCCTTTTCAGCGTGAAGTCTGGCAGGCGTTGCGAACCATTCCCTGCGGCCAGGTGATGCATTATGGTCAGCTGGCGGAACAGCTCGGACGCCCGGGCGCAGCGCGCGCGGTGGGTGCCGCGAACGGGTCAAACCCGGTCAGTATTGTGGTGCCCTGCCATCGCGTGATCGGCCGCAACGGTACCCTGACCGGCTATGCCGGTGGGGTGCAGCGCAAGGAGTGGTTGCTGCGTCATGAAGGGTATTTATTGCTGTAGTTCCAGGCTTTTAGTGCTTAATTTTCCATGTGTTAGCGATAAAGTCCGCAGCTAATTTGTGGAATTTCAAGAACATGCTACCGCATTCACGCTTCTTGTCCTGATTGATGGTTTGCCAGGCTTACGCCGGGTGCAAAAAGATGTTAAAATTGACCAATATCAATTAAGGCTTGAGCAAACCTATGATCCCGGAAAAGCGAATTATTCGACGCATTCAGTCTGGCGGTTGTGCTATCCATTGTCAGGACTGCAGCATCAGCCAGCTCTGTATCCCGTTTACCCTGAATGAGCACGAGCTTGATCAGCTTGATAATATTATCGAGCGTAAAAAGCCGATTCAGAAAGGGCAGACGCTGTTTAAAGCGGGAGACGAACTGAAATCGCTGTACGCTATCCGTTCTGGCACCATCAAGAGCTATACCATCACCGAACAGGGCGACGAGCAGATCACCGGCTTCCACCTGGCGGGCGATCTGGTGGGCTTTGATGCCATTGGCACCGGTAACCACCCGAGCTTTGCGCAGGCGCTGGAAACCTCAATGGTTTGCGAAATTCCGTTTGAAACCCTCGACGACCTGTCAGGTAAAATGCCCAACCTGCGCCAGCAGATGATGCGTCTGATGAGCGGGGAGATCAAAGGCGATCAGGACATGATCCTGCTGCTGTCCAAAAAGAACGCTGAAGAGCGTCTAGCGGCGTTTATCTACAATCTCTCCCGTCGTTTCGCCGAGCGGGGTTTTTCACCGCGTGAGTTCCGTCTCACCATGACCCGTGGCGATATCGGTAACTATCTGGGCCTGACCGTAGAAACCATCAGCCGTCTGCTGGGTCGTTTCCAGAAAAGCGGGATGCTGGCGGTGAAAGGCAAATATATCACCATTGAAAACGGTGAAGCGCTGGCAGTGCTGGCGGGCCACTCGCGTAACGTGGCATAACGTCTTCTGACTCCCCTGCCAGATCGATAATTTTACTGATTTATTGATCTGGCAAATCTCCCCCCCTGTTTCAATTCAGATATATAGGTTACTCTTTTACTTACAGACTGTGGTGACAGTAGTAAGGAGACCTGTATGGCAAAGTATCAAAACATGCTGGTGGCCATCGATCCTAATCAGGACGATCAACCGGCGTTACGACGAGCTGTCTATTTACATCAACGGATTGGTGGCAGAATTAAAGCGTTTCTGCCGATATATGACTTTTCTTACGAAATGACCACCCTTCTGTCGCCTGACGAACGCACCGCTATGCGTCAGGGAGTGATCAGCCAGCGTACCGCCTGGATCCGCGAGCAGGCAAAATTCTATCTTGAAGCCGGTGTCCCCATTGAAATCAAAGTGGTGTGGCACAACCGTCCGTTCGAAGCCATCATCCAGGAAGTGGTCAGCGGCAAACATGACCTGTTGCTGAAGATGGCCCACCAGCACGACAAGCTGGAAGCGGTGATCTTCACCCCGACCGACTGGCACCTGCTGCGTAAATGCCCGTGCCCGGTGTGGATGGTGAAAGACCAGCCGTGGCCGGAAGGCGGTAAAGCGGTGGTGGCGGTGAATCTCGCCAGCGAAGAGAACTATCACAACGCCCTGAACGAAAAGCTGGTGAAAGAGACCATCCAGCTCGCCGAGCAGGTCAACCATACCGAAGTCCACCTGGTGGGCGCCTACCCGATTACCCCGATTAACATTGCTATCGAACTGCCGGAATTTGATCCGAGCGTGTATAACGACGCCATTCGCGGCCAGCACCTGCTGGCGATGAAAGCGTTGCGACAGAAATTCGGTATCGATGAGAAGTTGACCCACGTCGAGAAAGGTCTGCCTGAAGAGGTGATCCCGGATCTGTCAGAGCATCTGCAGGCGGGGATCGTGGTGCTGGGCACCATCGGCCGCACCGGTATCTCTGCCGCCTTCCTCGGTAATACGGCGGAACAGGTGATCGATCATCTGCGCTGTGACCTGCTGGTCATTAAGCCGGATCAGTTTCAAACGCCGGTTGAGCTGGACGACGACGAAGACGATTAACAGTGAGAAAGCCCGCCTTAACGGCGGGCTTTTTTTTAGCTCTGAGTGACGGGTTGAGAGGACGGCTGTACGCTCTCGCCCTCTTTCATCCAGGGCGCATGCAGAACCATGCTCGGCAAGGCCAGTTTTACCCCTTCATCATTCAGGCTCTCAAGAATACGGATATTGATCTCCTGCTGGATATCCATGTACTTGTTGTAATCCGCCGTGTTGACGATATGCACCACCTCAAAGGTGAGCCTGTCCTTATCAAAACCGAGCAGGTGGGCGCGGTCAAAACGCGTTTCGCCGATATCAGTGATGATCTTCTTCACGTTATCGCCAATAACCCGCAGCTTTTCCGGCGGCGTATCGCTGGCCACGCCGAAGGTAAAGACGATACGACGGGTCTGCATCCGCTTGTAGTTATGCAGGGTTTGCTGAAGCAGGATCGCATTACCGCAGACAATCTGTTCCCCGCTCAGGCTGCGAATACGCGTCGTCTTAAGGCCAATATGCTCCACCGTCCCGGCCACGTCGTTGAACACCACAAAATCCCCGATCTCAAAGGGCTTGTCGAAACCAATGGAGAGCGAGGCAAAAACGTCGCTGAGAATGGTCTGTACCGCCAGCGCAATGGCAATACCCCCTACCCCCAGGCTGGCCACCAGCGCAGTGATGTTGACGCCTGCGTTGGCCAGAATAGACAGCAGCATCACTGACCAGACAATCGCCCGCAGGATCAGCCCGGTGATCACCAGGGTAACGGGGTTTTTGTGGCTGCCCGGGGTCAGCATCACGTGCCGTAGCCAGGAGACCACCCCCTGATCCATCCACAGCGCCACCTGAATCGCCAGCACCAGGAACCAGGCATGGCTCAGGGCGCCGTAGAGGCGATCCGGCAGTTCGACAAACCGCAGGCTAAACAGAAAGGCGACCACAAACAGCAGGACCCGGCTGGTTCTGTTGAGCATCTCCGTGAGGACAAAATGCATTTTGTGGGTAGCGGGATGTTTGTCACCCCAGTTGGTAATGCCCTTATGGACAAAGGTGATGAGGCGTTTCAGTAGCCAGTAGATCAGCAGGGTTACCACCGTCACCGTGGCAAAGCCAATCCAGAATCTGGGGGTCATCATTAACGTCAAAAAATCGAAACGTGACAAGAACTGCATGCTCCCTCCTCCCTTTACGCAAAAAAGGAAAGTATAGACAGTGAGCGTGCACAGCCTGCAGAAATGAGAAAACCGCCCAGATGGGCGGTTTTTTTAGGGTACGTTGCCGAATTACAGCGCTTTCAGGATCGCATCCACGCTGGCCTTGGCATCGCCAAACAGCATGTGGGTGTTCTCTTTGAAGAACAGCGGGTTCTGTACCCCAGCGTAACCGGTGTTCATGGAGCGTTTGAAGACGATAACGTTCTGCGCCTTCCACACTTCCAGAACCGGCATACCGGCGATAGGACTGTTAGGATCGTCCTGCGCGGCCGGGTTAACGGTATCGTTCGCGCCAATCACCAGCACGGTATCGGTGTCGGAGAAGTCGTCGTTGATCTCGTCCATCTCCAGCACGATGTCGTACGGTACTTTCGCTTCCGCCAGCAGCACGTTCATGTGGCCCGGCAGACGCCCGGCAACCGGGTGAATACCAAAGCGCACCTTGATGCCGCGGGCACGCAGACGCTCGGTGATTTCCGCAACCGGATACTGAGCCTGCGCTACCGCCATGCCGTAGCCCGGGGTGATGATCACCGTGTGGGAGTTCTTCAGCATGTCAGCGGTATCTTCGGCATTGATCTCACGATGCTCACCCACCTCGTCGTCACCGCTGGAGGTCTGTCCGTCGGTGCCAAAGCCCCCGGCAATCACGCTGAAGAACGAACGGTTCATCGCCTTACACATGATGTAGGAGAGGATCGCCCCGCTCGAACCCACCAGCGCACCGGTCACGATCAGCAGGTCGTTGCTCAGCATAAAGCCCGCCGCTGCTGCCGCCCAACCGGAGTAGGAGTTCAGCATAGAGACCACCACCGGCATATCTGCGCCACCGATGGAGGCCACCAGGTGCCAGCCGAAGGCCAGGGCGATGATGGTCATCACCAGCAGAGCCAGCACCTGCATGCCCACGCTGTCGGTGCGCACAAACACCACCATCAGCACGAAGGAGACGACCAGCGCCGCCAGGTTCAGCTTGTGACGGTTTGGCAGCATCAGCGGTTTAGAAGAGATCTTGCCGCGCAGCTTGCCGAACGCCACGATAGAACCGGTAAAGGTCACCGCACCGATGAAGATCCCGAGGAATACTTCGGTCAGGTGGATGTTCACCAGAATCGGCTCCATCCCCGGCTCGTGATACAGGTAGCTGTTAAAGCCTACCAGCACCGCTGCAAGACCCACGAAGCTGTGCAGGATCGCCACCAGCTCCGGCATTTCGGTCATTTCAACGCGCTTCGCCAGACGGATACCAATCGCACCGCCGATGATCATCGCCACCAGGATCCACGCCACGTTGCCGGTGTCCGGCCCGAAGATGGTGGCAATCAGCGCAATCGCCATCCCGGCGATACCAAAGTTGTTACCCTGCTGCGACGTTTCATGTTTTGAAAGCCCCGCGAGGCTGAAAATAAACAGGACCGCGGCAACAATGTATGCAGCTGTAACTAATCCTCCAGACATAGGTTACCCCTTATCCCTTACGAAACATTTTCAGCATGCGCTGAGTCACGGTGAAGCCACCGAAAATATTGATACTGGCGATCAGTACCGCGATAAAGCTGAGGAAACTGACCCAGCCGCCGTGACCAATCTGCAGTAACGCCCCGACCACGATGATCCCGGAGATGGCGTTGGTAACCGACATCAGCGGCGTATGCAGCGCATGGGAGACGTTCCAGACCACGTAGTAACCCACCACGCAGGAGAGCGCAAAGACGGTGAAGTGTCCGAGGAACTCCTTCGGTGCGACATCTGCCAGCCAGCCGAACAGGATGATTGCCAGCGCCATAAAGGCAAACTTACGCCACGGGGACGCCGGTTTTTCCGGCTCTTTTGGTGCCGGCGCGGCTTTGGCTGCTGCCTGCGGCTGCGCAGAGACCTGAATCGGCGGTGCTGGCCAGGTGATTTCACCCTCGCGAACCACGGTTACGCCGCGCACCACTACGTCGTCAAAATCAACGGTGATGTTGCCGTCTTTCTCTTTGCACAGCAGCTTCAGCAGGTTGACCAGGTTGGTACCGTACAGCTGAGAGGACTGGGTCGGCAGACGGCCCGGCAGATCGGTATAGCCGATCACCTTCACGCCGTTGGCGGTAGTGGTAACCTCGCCCGGAACGGTGTATTCGCAGTTGCCGCCATTTTGCGAAGCCAGATCGACGATCACGCTACCGGCCTTCATGGCGTCGACCATTTCACGGGTGATCAGCTTCGGCGCCGGTTTACCCGGGATCAGCGCGGTGGTGACAATAATGTCCACCTCTTTCGCCTGGGCGGCGAACAGCGCCATCTCAGCTTTGATAAAGGCTTCGGACATCACTTTGGCGTAACCGTCGCCGCTGCCAGCCTCTTCTTTAAAGTCCAGCTCAAGGAACTCGGCGCCCATACTCTGCACCTGCTCTTTCACTTCCGGACGGGTGTCAAAGGCACGGACAATCGCGCCCAGGCTGTTGGCTGCGCCAATGGCGGCCAGACCGGCGACACCTGCCCCGATAACCATCACCTTCGCCGGGGGAACTTTACCCGCCGCGGTGATCTGTCCGGTAAAGAAGCGACCAAATTCGTGTGCAGCTTCGACGATGGCACGGTAGCCCGCAATATTCGCCATTGAGCTGAGGGCGTCCAGCGACTGCGCACGCGAGATGCGCGGCACAGAGTCCATCGCCATCGCGGTGACGCCACGCGCCGCCAGCTTCTCCATCAGCTCCGGGTTTTGCGCCGGCCAGACAAAGCTCACCAGCGTGGTGCCCGGATTGAGCAGCGCGATTTCATTCTCTTCCGGTGCATTGACCTTCAGAATAATGTCCGAATGCCAGACGTTATCGCCGTCGACAACCTCTGCGCCAGCCTGAATAAACGCCTCGTCATCGAAACTTGCCAGCTTGCCCGCGCCGCTTTCAACCGCGACGGTAAAACCCAGTTTGAGCAACTGCTCCACCGTTTTTGGTGTCGCCGCTACGCGGGTTTCATTGGCAAACCGTTCTCTTGGTACCCCAATACGCATAGTAATCCCTTCCATCGGTTTTTGATGATGGTTTGTCGAACATTCATCACGGGTATACGACAGCAGTGACAGGGCTTAACCTGTCACTTACCTCTACCCGCAGAAAATAAAACAGTAACAAACTTTCTATAACCTACTGAAAATACCGCCTGTGATCCACAGCAAGAAAACACTATTTATGACTTTATCTGTCAAAAATAAGCGATCGGGGTCTCAGACAGGCATATCTGCTCTTATTTCACCGCCAGGGCCGATGTTTAGCTCAGGCGAAGCGGCAAAAACACGATATAGCCCCAGCCAGAAACAACTTATTAACATTAAATCAACTTGTGAAAGTCATATGCTTTATGAGTTTTACTGGTCAAACGCGTGTTTTTTCAACATATCAGTAAAGGTTATATATTTTGGCAACTTACTCCGCACCGGTCGTGAAAAATCGCGCAGACAGCGACGGGTGTTAAATGCCATAATCGTCAACGTTTTCAAATTAACAATTAGACCAGTACCTGGTTTGCGTAAGGCGAAGGATTATTTTTATGAAGCTTAAGAACACTCTCCTGGCGTCCGCACTCCTTGCTGCGACCGCCCTGTCTGCCAATGCCGCAACAGAGTTAACGCCGGAGCAAGCGGCTGCTACGAAACCTTACGATAGCGTTACGATCGTAGGTCGTTTTAACTCCATTGGCGATGCGGTCAATGCCGCCTCCAAACGCGCCGATAAAGAGGGCGCCGCCGCATTTTACGTCGTGGATAACTCCGAATACGGCAGCAGCGGCAACCAGCGCGTAACCGTTGCACTGTATAAAGAGAATGCCCCAAAAGCGGAAGTGCAGAAAAATCGCGTTATCAACAATGTGATGGAGCTGCCTAAAGATCAGGCCGTGATGCTTGAACCGTTTGATACCGTCACCGTTCAGGGCTTCTACCGCAGCCAGCCGGATGTGAATGACGCCATCACCAAAGCCGCGAAGGCGAAAGGGGCTGACTCTTACTACATCGTTCGTCAGATTGATGCCAACGATGGCGGCAACCAGCGCATCACCGCCTACGTCTACAAAAAAGACGCCAAAAAACGCGTTCTGCAGAGCCCGGATGCTATCCCGGCCAACTCTGAGGCAGGTCGCGCAGCGATTGCCAAAGGCGGCGAAGAAGCGAAGAAAGTGGAAATCCCTGGCGTGGCAACCAGCGCAGCGCCTGGAGCCTCCGTTGCCGGTGTGGGCCGTTTCTTTGAAACCCAGACCACCAAAGGCGGCCGCTACAGCGTTACCCTCAACGACGGCACCAAAATTGAAGAGCTGAACAACGCCACTGCTGCGCAGATGGTGCCGTTCGACAGCATCAAGTTCACCGGTAACTACGGCAACATGACCGAAATCTCCTACCAGGTGGCGAAGCGTGCGGCGAAGAAAGGGGCCAAGTATTACCACATCACCCGCCAGTGGCAGGAACGCGGTAATAACATCACCATCAGCGCCGATCTGTACAAATAAGTCATCAGATACTCAGAGGCGGCGTAATGCCGCCTTTTTTTGGCTTTTTAAGCACAATTCAGCCCTTCCTCATTGCATGCCTTCGTGACACTCCGTAAAATCCCGCGCCTTAGTGTGATCCACCATTTTTATGCGCTTCGACGTAATAATTATTCTGGATCTGACCCTTTTTAAAAAGGAAGCCAATGGAAAAGAAACTTGGCCTGAGCGCTTTAACTGCGCTTGTTTTGAGCTCCATGCTCGGTGCAGGTGTATTCAGTCTGCCGCAGAATATGGCAGCCGTTGCCAGCCCGTCCGCGCTGCTTATCGGCTGGGGGATCACCGGTGTCGGGATCCTGCTGCTGGCCTTCGCCATGCTGCTGCTGACGCGCATCCGTCCCGATCTCGACGGCGGCATCTTCACCTACGCCCGTGAAGGCTTTGGTGAGCTGGTGGGCTTCTGTTCCGCATGGGGTTACTGGCTGTGCGCGGTGATCGCCAACGTCTCTTATCTGGTGATCGTCTTCTCTGCGCTGAGTTTCTTTACCGATACGCCTGAACTGCGCCTGTTTGGCGATGGCAATACCTGGCAATCCATCGTCGGCTCCTCGGTGCTGCTGTGGTTCGTCCATTTCCTGGTGCTGCGCGGCGTGCAGACCGCTGCGAGCATTAACCTGGTCGCCACCCTGGCGAAGCTGGTGCCGCTGGGGCTGTTTGTCGTGCTGGCGTTTATCGCGTTTAGTCTCGATGTGTTTAGCATGGACTTTTCCGGCGTGGCGCTGGGCGTCCCGGTCTGGGAGCAGGTGAAAAACACCATGCTCATCACCCTGTGGGTGTTTATCGGGGTGGAAGGCGCGGTGGTGGTGTCGGCCCGGGCGCGCAATAAGCAGGATGTTGGCCGCGCCACGCTGCTGGCGGTGCTGGCTGCGCTGACCGTTTATCTGCTGGTTACCCTGCTCTCTCTGGGCGTGGTCGCCCGTCCTGAGCTGGCGGAGATGCGTAACCCGTCGATGGCGGGCCTGATGGTCAAAATGATGGGTTCCTGGGGCGAGGTGGTGATTGCCGCAGGGCTGATCGTGTCGGTCTGCGGAGCCTATCTGAGCTGGACCATTATGGCGGCCGAAGTGCCGTTCCTGGCCGCGACGCATAAAGCGTTTCCCCGTCTGTTTGCCCGTCAGAACAAAAACAGTGCCCCTTCCGCCTCGCTGTGGCTGACCAACATCAGCGTGCAGGTTTGTCTGGTGCTGATCTGGCTCACAGGTTCGGACTATAACACGCTGTTAACCATCGCCTCGGAAATGATTCTGGTACCCTATTTCCTGGTGGGCGCATATTTGTTAAAAATAGCCACCCGCCCGATGCACACCGTCGTGGGGATGGGAGCCTGTATTTATGGCTTATGGCTGCTGTATGCCTCTGGTCCGATGCATCTGCTGCTCTCCGTGGTACTTTATGCGCCTGGGCTGCTGGTGTTTATTTACGCCCGACGTACGCATCAGCTGCAACACGCGCTTAAACGCCGTGAAATGGTGTTGATTGGAATGTTACTGGTTGCCGCATTACCGGCAACGTGGATGCTGATGGGATAAGCGACTTTTCCCATCGTCGAACGGATAAGGAGAATACGATGGGACACGCAAAGCCGCTCCCGATCCTGATTACTGGCGGAGGCCGTCGCATCGGCCTCGCGCTTGCCCACCACTTTCTGAATCTTCATCAGCCGGTGATCGTCAGCTATCGGACGAAATATCCCGCGATTGCCACCCTGTGCGAGGCGGGCGCGACCTGCATTCAGGCCGATTTTTCCACTGACGACGGAATCCTGGCCTTTGCCGAGCGCGTGAAAGCCGAAACCCCGGCGTTACGCGGTATCATTCATAACGCCAGCGCATGGATGTCGGAAACTCCGGGGACCTCGCTCAGCGAAACCCTCTCCTGCATGCTGCAGATCCACGTTCACGCCCCCTACCTGCTGAACCATGCCCTGCAGGATCTGCTTCGCGGTCATGGCCATGCTGCCAGCGACATCATCCACTTCACCGACTACGTGGTGGAACGTGGCAGCGATAAGCATATTGCCTATGCTGCCAGCAAAGCCGCGCTGGATAACATGACCCGCTCGTTTGCCCGCAAGCTGGCGCCGGAGGTGAAGGTCAACGCTATCGCCCCATCGCTGATCCTGTTTAACGAGCACGACGATGCCGACTATCGCCAGCAGGCGCTGAATAAATCGCTGATGAAGATCGCCCCCGGTGAAAAAGAGGTGATCGACTTAATCGACTACATTCTGACCAGCTGCTATGTGACCGGCCGGTCGTTCGGCGTCGATGGCGGGCGGCCGTTACGCTAGTGAAAACGGCTCCAGCAGAAGATTAACACCCAGGCGCTGAGGCACCAGCAGACCACTGCCCCGCCCAGCGCCAGGGGCAGACGCATCACGCCGATGAAGTACCACAGTGACAGCAGATAGAGGAAGTACGGAATAATTGCCCACATGCCAAAGATAATGGTGGTGCGCAGCGCCTCGATGCCGCGCTCGGAGGCGACAATATAGTGCGCAATCAGGGCAAAAGTCGGGAACAACGGCAGCAACCCGGCGATGTAATAATTTTTCGTTTTTGCCAGTATGCCAATCAGTAAAACCACCAGCGCGCCGATGGCCGCTTTTATCACCAGTCCCATCCCTTTTCCCTTAACAATTGAATAACAATCCCCGGCAGCATAGCGGAACGGCAACTATTTGCGAATGATTAATGTAAGGTTAAGGTTATGCGGTGTATGTTGGTTTTTTTCGCAGACGCAGACTGGCTATGAACAAGATCGTATACGTTGAAGATGAACCCGAAGTCGGCCAGCTGATAGCCGCGTATCTGGCTAAACATGATATGGACGTCATCGTCGAACCGCGCGGGGACCGTGCCGAAGAGGTAGTGGCGAGCGAAAAACCCGATCTGGTGCTGCTGGATATTATGTTACCCGGTAAAGACGGTATGACCCTGTGCCGGGATCTGCGTGCCCGCTGGCAGGGCCCGATTGTGCTGCTGACCTCCCTCGACAGCGACATGAACCATATTTTGTCCCTCGAGATGGGAGCCAACGACTATATTCTGAAAACCACCCCGCCGGCGGTGCTGCTCGCACGCCTGCGCCTGCATCTGCGCCAGCACCTTGCGGCCTCCGGTGATGCCTCCACCCCGCTGTTAACCCCGCATAAAGCCCTGAGATTTGGCACGCTATCCATCGATCCGGTGAATCGTCAGGTGCTGCTGGCCGGTGAGCAGGTGGCGCTGTCGACGGCAGATTTCGATCTGCTGTGGGAGCTGGCGACCCATGCCGGACAGATCATGGACCGGGACGCGCTGCTGAAAAACCTGCGCGGCGTCAGCTACGATGGCATGGACCGCAGCGTGGACGTGGCGATCTCCCGCCTGCGCAAAAAGCTGCTGGATAACGCTACCGAACCCTTCCGGATTAAAACCGTGCGTAACAAAGGCTATCTCTTCGCGCCGCACGCCTGGGATATCTGAACACTTTCGCCGGGTACGTTTATGAAAAAACTTTTTGTGCAGTTTTACCTCCTGCTGTTTGTCTGCTTCCTGGTAATGACCATGCTGGTCGGGCTGGTCTACAAGTTCACCGCCGAGCGCGCGGGCAGGCAGTCGCTGGATGATTTGATGAAAAGCTCGCTCTATCTGATGCGCAGCGAACTGCGTGAGATCCCCCCTCACGACTGGGCGCGCACCATCAAAGAGCTGGATCTGAATCTGTCTTTTAAACTGCGCATCGAACCGCTGAAAAAGTACGACCTGGATGCCCCGACCATGCAGCGTTTGCGTGGCGGTGACATCGTGGCGCTGGACGATCAATACACCTTTATCCAGCGTATCCCGCGCAGCCACTATGTGCTGGCGGTCGGCCCGGTGCCCTATCTCTACTTCCTGCACCAGATGCGCCTGCTGGATATCGCCCTGCTGGCCTTTATCGCCATTTCGCTGGCCTTTCCGGTGTTTATCTGGATGCGCCCCCACTGGCAGGACATGCTGCGCCTCGAGGCCGCCGCCCAGCGTTTTGGCGACGGGCATCTGACCGAGCGGATCCACTTCAACAGCGGGTCCAGCTTTGAGCGCCTCGGCGTGGCCTTTAACCAGATGGCTGACAACATCAACGCCCTGATCGCCAGTAAAAAACAGCTGATCGACGGTATCGCCCACGAGCTGCGTACCCCCCTGGTGCGCCTGCGCTACCGGCTGGAGATGAGTGAAAACCTGACCGCGGCGGAGTCGCAGGCGCTGAACCGTGATATCGGCCAGCTTGAAGCGCTGATCGAAGAACTGCTGACCTATGCCCGCCTCGACCGTCCACAGAACGAATTGAAGCTCACCACCCCGGACCTGCCCGGCTGGCTGCGCAGCTACGTTGAGGACGTGCAGAGCGTCAACCCCCAGCGCAGGCTGCTGATCGACAGCATGAACGGGGACTATGGCGCGCTGGATATGCGTTTGATGGAGCGGGTGCTGGATAACCTGGTCAATAACGCCCTGCGCTACAGCGATAACACCCTGCGGATTTCGCTGCAGCTGAACGGCAGTCGCGCCACGCTGTCGGTGGAAGATGATGGCCCAGGCATCGCGCCAGAGGCTCGCCAGCAGGTGTTTGAGCCCTTTGTCCGTCTCGACCCGAGCCGGGACCGCGCCACCGGTGGCTGCGGCCTCGGGCTGGCGATCGTCCACTCTATTGCCCAGGCGCTGGGGGGCGACGTCAGCTGTGACGCGAGCGATCTCGGCGGAGCCCGGTTCTGCTTTACCTGGCCCGTCTGGCACCACATCGCCCTGCCGATCCCTGACTGACCCAAACCGCACGCTGGCCTGACCCGGCGTGCTGTGCTATATAATGAGTATGTTGTAACTAATGTGGTGTGCTATGGCAACTTACGATCTGCTCGAACGCTTAAACTCAACCTTCCGCCAGATGGAGCATGAGCTGGCGCAACTCACGGACGATCTGCAATCCTGCCGCTTACTGGCGGGCCGCGTCTTTTCCCTGCCTGACGTCGCCAAAGGCGCCGAGCACGATCCGCTCAATGCTATCGCGGTGAAGCAGCACATCGGCAAGGAGGCGCTGGCGATGGCGCTGCAACATTACCGCCACCTGTTTATTCAGCAGCAGTCGGAAACCCGCAGCAGCAAGGCCGCCGTGCGCCTGCCGGGAGTGATCTGCCTGCAGAGCGATGCCGCCCATAGGGCGCAGCTGACGGACCAGATCGCGAGCATTAACGCCCTGAAGGCGGAATTTGAAAAAATCGTCACCGAGGAGTCGGGACTGGCCCCCGCCGCCCGCTTTGAGTGGGTGCATCATCAGCTCCCGGGGTTGATTACTCTCAACGCCTACCGCACCTTAACGGTTATCAACCACCCCGCCACCCTGCGCTTCGGCTGGGCCAATAAGCACATCATCAAAAATTTCACCCGCGATGAAGTGCTGGCGATGCTGGAGAAAAGCCTCAGGTCCCCGCGCGCCGTGGCGCCCTGGTCCCGGGATCAGTGGGTGGAGCGGCTGGAGGCGGAGTACACCGCCATTCATTCCCTACCGGCGGAGGCGCGGCTGAAGATCAAACGGCCGGTGAAGGTGCAACCCATCGCCCGGGTCTGGTATGCCGGACAGCAGAAGCAGGTCCAGTATGCCTGCCCGACGCCGTTGATCGCCCTGTACGACACTGACCAGGGGGCGATGATCCCGGATATTGGTGAACTGCTGAATTACGATGCTGATAACGTTCAGCATCGCTATAAGCCGCAGGCACAGCCGCTGCGCTTAATCATTCCGCGGCTGCACCTGTACGTGGCGGAGTAACTATTTCAGGCTGCCGACCATCTCTTCCGGGCGAACCCAGCTGTCGAACTCGGCCTCGGTGAGATACCCCAGCGCCAGAGCGGCGTCTTTCAGGGTCAGCCCCTCTTTGTGCGCTTTTTTAGCAATTTCCGCCGCCTTGTCGTAGCCGATATGGGTATTGAGCGCCGTCACCAGCATCAGCGACTCATTAAGCAGCTGGCTGATGCGCTCGCGGTTCGGCTCAATGCCCACCGCGCAGTGCTCGTTGAAGCTCTCCATCCCGTCCGCCAGCAGTCGCACAGACTGCAGGAAGTTATGGATCACCATCGGGCGATAGACGTTCAACTCAAAGTTGCCCGAGGCCCCCCCCATGTTCACCGCCACGTCGTTGCCCATCACCTGACAGCAGAGCATGGTCATGGCTTCGCACTGGGTCGGGTTGACCTTGCCCGGCATGATGGAGCTGCCCGGCTCGTTCTCGGGAATGCTGAGCTCGCCGATGCCGCAGCGCGGCCCGGAGGCCAGCCAGCGCACGTCGTTGGCGATCTTCATCAGCGAGGCCGCCAACCCTTTCAGCGCCCCGTGGGCATGGACCAGCGCATCGCAGGTAGCCAGCGCTTCGAACTTGTTCGGCGCGGTGACAAACGGCTGGCCGGTGATGGTCGCCAGCTCTTCCGCCACGCGCACTGCATATTCAGGATGGGTGTTGAGCCCGGTGCCCACCGCGGTACCGCCCAGCGCCAGCTCCGCCAGGTGCGGCAGGCTGTGGTCGATATGGCGCAGGTTGTGCTCGAGCATCGCCACCCAGCCGGAGATCTCCTGGCCGAGGGTCAGGGGCGTGGCATCCTGCAGATGAGTACGGCCAATTTTGACGATATCGGCAAAGGCCTGGGCTTTGTCATCGAGGGTCTGTTTGAGCACCCTCAACTGGGGGATCAGCTGCTCGCGCAGGGCAATCAGCGCCGCCACGTGCATCGCCGTCGGGAAAACGTCGTTGGAACTCTGGCTTTTGTTAACGTCATCGTTGGGGTGGATTTTGCGCTCCATACCGCGCACGCCGCCGAGCAGTTCGCTCCCGCGGTTGGCCAGCACCTCGTTCATGTTCATGTTGCTCTGGGTGCCGGAACCGGTCTGCCAGATGGCGAGCGGGAATTCATCGGGATGCTTGCCGGCAAGCACTTCATCGGCAGCGTTGATAATCGCGGTGGCTTTTTCCGCCGCCAGCAGGCCTAAATCCTGGTTTACTTTGGCGGCAGCACGTTTGGTCAGCGCCAGAGCCTGGATCAGCGAAACCGGCATTTTTTCAGTGGAAATACGGAAATGTTCCAGCGAACGCTGGGTTTGCGCGCCCCAGAGTTTGTCCTGCGGGACGTCGATGGCACCCATCGAATCTTTCTCACTGCGTGAGGTGGTCATTACTTTCTCCTTGATAACACTGAAGTGGATTGCTCACAGCTCAAAGAAACAAGTATTGATGAGAACGGGGAAAGGGTATGGCGCTTTGTGCGCTCTTTTTGTGCCGGGTGGCGTTGCGCCACCCGGCGGGTTTTCAAACTATTTCACACAGGCCGCACACTGGGAAGACTGGATCTGTTTGAAGAAGTCGTTGCCTTTGTCATCCACGAGGATAAACGCCGGGAAATCTTCCACTTCAATTTTCCAGATTGCTTCCATCCCCAGCTCCGGGTACTCCACGCACTCGAGGCTTTTGATGCTGCCCTGGGCCAGTACTGCGGCCGGGCCGCCGATGCTGCCGAGGTAGAAGCCGCCGTGTTTGTGGCAGGCATCGGTCACCTGCTGGCTGCGGTTGCCCTTCGCCAGCATGATCATGCTCCCGCCGTTGGCCTGGAGCTGATCCACGTAGGAGTCCATGCGTCCGGCGGTGGTTGGGCCCAGGGAGCCGGAGGCATAGCCGTCCGGCGTTTTCGCCGGGCCTGCGTAGTAGATCGGGTGATCTTTAACGTACTGCGGCAGCCCTTCGCCATTATCCAGACGCTCCTGCAGCTTAGCGTGCGCGATGTCGCGGCCGACGATGATGGTGCCGTTCAGCGACAGGCGGGTGGAGACCGGGTACTGCGACAGCTGGGCGAGGATCTCGCTCATTGGACGGTTAAGGTCAACGTGGACCGCTTCGCCCTCGCCCGCTTTACGTAATTCTTCCGGAATGTATTTGCCTGGGTTGTTTTCCAGTTTTTCGATCCAGATCCCGTCGCGGTTGATCTTAGCCTTGATGTTGCGGTCTGCGGAACAGGAGACGCCCATCCCCACCGGGCAGGAGGCGCCGTGACGCGGGAGGCGGATCACGCGGATATCATGGGCAAAATATTTGCCGCCAAACTGCGCGCCGAGGCCGAGGTTCTGCGCTTCCACCAGCAGCTCCTGCTCCAGCTGGATGTCGCGGAACGCCTGACCGTGCTCGTTACCTTCGGTCGGCAGGCCGTCGTAGTATTTGGTGGAGGCCAGCTTGACGGTTTTCAGGGTGCTTTCCGCCGAGGTGCCACCGATAACAAACGCGATATGGTACGGCGGGCAGGCCGCGGTGCCGAGGGTGCGCATCTTCTCCACCAGGTAGTTTTTCAGCTTGCCCGGAGAGAGCAACGCCTTGGTTTCCTGATAAAGATAGGTTTTGTTGGCTGAACCGCCGCCTTTGGCGATGCAGAGGAATTTGTATTCGTCGCCGTCGACGCTGTAGATGTCGATCTGCGCCGGCAGGTTGGTGCCGGTATTCACCTCTTTGTACATATCCAGCGCGGCGTTTTGCGAGTAGCGCAGGTTGTCTTCGATGTAGGTGTTATACACGCCGTGCGCCAGAGCCGCTTCGTCGCCACCGCCGGTCCAGACGCGCTGGCCTTTTTTACCGGTGATGATGGCGGTGCCGGTGTCCTGACAGGTCGGCAGAATACCTTTCGCCGCGATATCGGAGTTACGCAGGAACTGCAGGGCGACGTATTTGTCGTTCTCACTGGCCTGCGGGTCGCTGAGGATATCCGCCACCTGCTGCTGATGTGCCGGGCGCAGCATGAAGGAGGCATCGTGGAAGGCGTGTTGCGCCAGTAAGGTCAGCGCCTGCGGGTCAACCTTCAGGATCTCCTGTCCTTCAAACTCAGAGACAGAGACGTGGTCGCGGGTTAACAGGTAATACTCGGTCTGATCCTTTGCCAGCGGGAAAGGATCCTGATAATGGAAGGGTTTATTCGACATTGATCTCTCACTTACGACATTGCTGATTATGGTTCAGGCAGATGTTCCGTTTGCCCTGCTTAAAAGCGAGTTGGCTTATCCTACACAATTTTTTAACAAAAACTGAGACTAGTACGACTTTTTCCGTGCGCAGGTTACTTCCGGACGGTTTATTGCTTTAATACGGGCAGTTAATTCCACATTTGAAACAGGGCTTGATAATGCAAAAACTCATCAACTCAGTGCAGAACTACGCCTGGGGAAGTAAAACTGCGTTAACGGATCTCTACGGTATCGCCAACCCGGACAATCTGCCGATGGCAGAGTTGTGGATGGGCGCGCATCCGAAGAGCAGCTCAAAAATTACCGATGCCCGCGGGGAGCGTTCCCTGCGCGAGGTCATCGACGCGGATAAAGCCACGCTGCTGGGCAGTAAAGTCGCCGATCGTTTTGGCGAACTGCCGTTCCTCTTTAAGGTGCTGTGCGCCGATCAGCCGCTCTCCATTCAGGTTCACCCTAACAAGCAAGCCTCCGAAGCGGGCTTTGCCAAAGAGAATGCGGCGGGTATTCCCCTGGATGCCGCCGAGCGTAACTACAAAGATCCAAACCACAAACCAGAATTGGTGTTTGCCTTAACGCCGTTCCTGGCGATGAACGCCTTCCGCGAATTCTCTGAAATTGTCTCCCTGCTGCAGCCGGTGGCCGGGGCGCACAGCGCCATTGCCCACTTCCTCGAAAAGCCGGATGCCGATCGCCTGAGCCACCTCTTTGCCAGCCTGCTGAACATGCAGGGCGACGAAAAATCCCGCGCGCTGGGGGTCCTAAAAGCGGCGCTGAACAGCCAGCAGGGCGAGCCGTGGCAGACCATCCGCGTGATTTCGGAATTTTACCCGGACGACAGCGGCCTGTTCTCACCGCTGCTGCTGAACGTGGTGAAGCTGGAGCCGGGTGAAGCGATGTTCCTGTTCGCCGAAACCCCGCACGCCTACCTTAAAGGCGTGGCGCTGGAGGTGATGGCCAACTCCGATAACGTGCTGCGTGCGGGCCTGACGCCGAAATACATCGATATTCCTGAGCTGGTGGCTAACGTTAAATTCGTCGCCAAACCGGCGGCTGAACTGCTGACCCAGCCGGTGAAAAATGGCCCGGAGCTGGACTTCCCAATCCCGGTGGAGGATTTTGCCTTCTCGCTGCACGACCTCAGCAGCGCCGACGCTGAGATTGCCCAGCAGAGCGCGGCGATCCTGTTCTGCGTCGAGGGAGAAGCGCTGGTCAGCAAAGGCGATGAGCGTCTGGTGCTGAAGCCGGGCGAGTCGGCGTTTATTGCCGCCAGTGACTCGCCGGTTAGCGTCAGCGGCGTGGGCCGTCTGGCCCGGGTTTTCAACAAGCTATAGTGACCTGCTGAATTTTTTAACATTTATTGCTAAGCTATTGGTAATCTTATGACCTCACCGGGCGGTTTTTACCGCTCGGTTTCATTTTAGGGATAATCACGATGAAGAAATCGGTTATAGCTGCAGGCGTTATTGTTGCATTAGGGGTGGTCTGGACGGGGGCTTCCTGGTATACCGGGAAACAGCTGGAAAGCCGTCTGGCAGAGATGGTGGCGCAGGCCAATAGCGAACTCAAGCGTACCGCACCGGAAGCCGGTCTGGAGTTGAGCTATCAGGATTACCAGCGCGGTCTGTTTAAAAGTCATCTGCAACTGGTGCTTAAACCGGTCGCGGGCACGCAGAACCCATGGCTGCAACCAGGAGAAAGCCTGGTGCTGGACGAAGTGGTTGATCACGGCCCCTTCCCGCTGGCCCAGCTGAAGCATTTTAACCTTATCCCGTCCATGGCCTCGGTAAAATCGACGCTGGTGAACAACGAAGCCTCCAAACCACTGTTCGATCTGGCGAAGAATGAATCCCCGTTCGAGGTCAATACCCGCATCAGCTATGCCGGTGATACCCGCTCCGATATCGACCTGAAAGCGTTGAATTATGAGAGTGCTGACGAAAAAGTGGCGTTCAGCGGCGGCAACTTCCAGTTGGATGCCGATCGTGACGGCAAGACCTTCTCCCTGAAAGGTGAGGCGGCAAGCGGTCTGATCAATGCAGTTAATCAGTACGATCAACGAGTACAGATCACCTTCAACAACCTGAAAACCGACGGTAACAGCCATCTGACCGACTTTGACGAGCGCATTGGCGATCAAAAACTGACCCTTGATAAGCTGGCTATCGCCATTGAAGGCAAAGAGATGGCGGTGCTGGAAGGAACGGATCTGACCGGTAAGGCTGAGCTGTCGAAAGACGGTAAGAGCGTCAACAGCCAGCTGGATTACAGCCTGAAGAGCCTGAAGGTGCAGAACCAGGATCTGGGTGCTGGCAAGCTGACGCTGAAAATCGGCAATATCGACGGCCAGGCGTGGCACCAGTTCAGCCAGCAGTATCGTACCCAGAGCCAGGCGTTGATGGCAGATAAAACGCTGATGGAAAACCCGGCCCTGTATCAGCAGAAAGCGACAGAAGTCTTCTTCAGCAGCCTGCCGATCCTGCTCAAAGGCGAGCCGGTGGTGACCCTGGCGCCGCTGAGCTGGAAAAACAGCAAAGGCGAGACCAACTTCAACCTGTCGCTATTCCTGAAAGATCCGGCCACCGCCACGGCTGAAGCGCAGACCCTGGCTCAGGAAGTGGATCGCAGCGTGAAATCGCTGGAGAGCAAGCTGACCATTCCGATGGACATGGCGACCGAGTTCATGACCCAAATTGCGAAGCTGGAAGGTTATAACGAAGATGACGCCGGCAAGCTGGCCAGCCAGCAGGTGAAAGGCCTGGCGGCGATGGGTCAGATGTTCCGCATCACCACCGTGGAAGATAACGTGATCAGCACCAGCCTGCAGTACAGCAACGGTCAGGTAACTCTGAACGGTCAGAAAATGCCGCTGGAAGAGTTTGTCGGCATGTTTGGCGTTCCGACGCTGAACCTGGGCGTACCGGGCGCACCTGCCACGCCAGCGGTTCCGGCGCCACCAGCCGCACCGGTTGTACCGCAGCAGTAAGCGTATAAAACCCCTCTTCGAGGGGTTTTTTATTGCCGGTCAGCCTTTCCAGCCGGTGAGGAAGTCCATCAGCAGGGCATTCACCTTCTCAGGCTGTTCCTCCTGCGGCAGATGGCAGCACTCTTCAATGCCATACGCCCTGAGATCGTCCGCCACCTCCGCCCAGACGCTCTGCATATCGAACAGTTTCCCCACGGCGTGAAAATCATTGCCCCACAGCGACATCACCGGGCAGGCAATTTTCACCTCCGCATCGGCCAGATCCTGCGCCACATCCTCAGCGTTGGCACGATAGTCCGCCATCGCTCCGCGCACGGCACCGGGCGCCTGATACGCCCGCACGTAGGTATCAAATGCCTCACCATTGATGGTGGCGGGATCGTAGGTCCAGTCCGAGAAGAAATGGCGTAACCAGATATGCTCCCGGCCGGCAATCAGGGCTTCCGGCAGATCGGGCACCAGATGGAACAGGAAGAACCAGTAAGCGCGGGCGATAGAGGCGTTGAGATCCCGCGCCACGATACGCGTCGGCACGTTATCCATCACCACCAGACGGTCCACCAGCTCAGGGTAATCTTTCGCAAAGCGTGTCGCGACGCGCGCGCCGCGGTCGTGCCCCACCAGCACCACTTTCTCCAGACCCAGGGCGCGCATCAGCTCTCGGATATCCCGCGCCATGTTGCGTTTATCGTAGCCGGAGGCGGGTTTGTCGGTCTCTCCGTAGCCGCGCAAATCCGGGGCAATGACCCGGTAGTGTTTTGCCAGGACGGGAATTTGATAGCGCCAGGCGTAGTTGGTTTCCGGAAAACCGTGGAGCAGGATCACCGGGGCGCCTTCTCCCTCTTCTACCACGAACTGACGAATGCCATTAGCCGTTACGGTGTAACTTTTCATGATGTTCTCCTCGTCTTATTTCAGCAGGGGCACATCAGCCGCACGTTGATACGGGCCGTAAATGGCCGGGTTCCAGCTGTATCCCTGCGCACTGGTGGTGATATGTCCGATGCCCGGGAAGGCCAGGTGTGCCGCCGCCATCCACTCGCCGTCTTTCGCCAGGGCGTTGAACTCCTGCCCCCGGGAGGCGGTGGCTTTTTTTGCATCCACATCAAAGCGAATTGACACTTCCGGGTGCGGGAACTGCACGGCCGGGGCGTGGATCAGATCCCCGATAAAGTTGATAGCCTTCCCTTCAGAGGCAAAGCGATACACCGTGCTGCCAGGGGTATGGCCAACTGCGTAGGCGGTCTGAACTTCCGGAATGGGTGAGGCTGGCGGAACGAAGGTTTTCAGATGTCCGGTCGCTTTATAGGCTGCCAGGGCATGCTGCGCGATGGCGAAATACTCCTTCGCATTGGCGGGCGCGCTGGCCTCTTTCGCCGGATCCAGCCAGTAATCGGCTTCACCCTGCGGCACATAAACGGTGGCATTGGGGAACAGCGCCTTACCCGAGGCATCGCTCAGGCCGCAGACGTGGTCCAGATGGAGGTGGGTCAGGAAGATGGTATCCACCTGCTCAGGACGATATCCGGAGGCCTCCATATTAGGGATTAGTTGCCCGGCGGTTTGCGGCACGCAGTGGCCCGCCCCGCTGTCAATCATCACCAGATGTTTCCCGGTATTTACCAGAAAGGCGTTAAAGGAGGTGGGCATGCGTTCGGCATCGATCTTATGTTGCGCCAGCAGATCGCGAATTTTGTCGTCCGCCAGTCCTTTCAACAGCGATGGCGACAGATCGTTATAACCATCGAAAAGCGCCGTCACCTCGTTTTGCCCCACCGCCAGGCGGTAATACCCCGGAACCTGCTGACGCACCTGAGCGGGCGCATCTGCCCATGCAGAGCCCATCAGGAACAGGCTGCTGAGGGCCAGAACCGCTGTCATCTTTTTCATTGTCACTCCGAATTCACTGTTTATCAGGATGTGGAGAGACTATGGCGCTATAACGATAATTAGTGTAGATGTGTAATTTGATAGGCCAGTATAACGGGATACGGGATAATGCGACTGGACGATGTGGAAGTCTTCGTTGAAGCGATAAAAGCGGGCAGCCTGGCGGGTGCCGCGCGTCGACTGTCGATGAGCGCTATGGCGGCGTCGCGCTGCCTCAATAACCTGGAAGCCGAGCTGGGGGTCCGACTGGTACATCGCACCACGCGATCCCTGTCGCCGACCAGCGATGGCGAGGTCTTTTTACCCCACGCCCAGGCGCTGCTGGAAGATAAAACCAATGCCCTGGCCGACCTGTTTCCCGATGGCGCCCACCTTTCCGGGCGGCTGCGTATCACCGCCTCGGCGGCGTTTGGCCGCAAAATCATCGCCCCGATGCTGCCCGACTTTATGCGTCAGCATCCGGCCCTGCAGGTCGATCTGCTCGCTACTGACGAGCAGGTGGATATTGTCGGGAAAGGGATCGACGTGGCGTTGCGCATCGCCCCGCTGCGGGACAACCGGCTGGTTGCCCATCGGCTGTATGACAATCCCCGCGACCTGTGCGCCAGTGCCGAATATCTGGCGGCGAACGGCTATCCGCAAACGCTCAGCGATCTGACGGCGCACAGCTGCTTAACCACCTCTGACACGACCCACTGGTCATTCGACCAGGCCGGGCAGCGGAACAGGCAAAAAGTGTCGGGGCGGTTTTCGGCGAACTCGATTGAGGCGATCTTTGAAGCCTGCGTAGGGGGAATGGGGATCGCTAACTTATCCCGCTGGTACGTTGCGCCCGCGCTGGCGCAAGGCCAGTTGGAGCGGATCGTTCTGCAGGATGCCGAGCCGGAAGCGCTGGCCGTCTGGGCCGTTTACCCCACGTCGCGGCTGATCCCTGCGAAAGTGCGCAAGTTTGTCGAGGCACTCGAGGCGCGGCTGGTGTTGAACCCGCTCACGCCATAACCCTGAGGCTACTTCACCGTAACCAGCCGGGCCGATACAATCTGGTGCCCGGCCGGCACGTCGGATTTCTCAATTCGCTGCATCATACGGTCCGCCAGGGTATAGCCCATCTCCCGCGCCGGAGTCGTCGCCCAGACGATAGGCAGATCGTCCAGCGCGTTTTCTGATACATCCGCAAAGGCACCCAGCGCCACCTGATGGCCAAAGAAGGTTTCAACCCCGCCATCCCCGCTCTGGCGTCCGGCGCGGATCAGGCCAAACCAGGCTCCCATGGCGATGACGTCGTTGTAGCAAATCACGGCGCTAATGGTGGGGCTGGCGCGCAGTAACGTGCCGATCGCCTCTGCCGCCTGCTTCTGGCTGGAACCACACTCCACTACCCACTCGCTGTGGAACGGCAGGCCGTATTTGATCAGCGTCGAGCAGTAGCCGCCCACCCGTTCGGCGCGGGTCAGCGACGAGCTTTGGCCACCCAGCCAGGCAATCCGCTGATGGCCGCGACGAATAAGATGTTCGGTCAGCATTTGTGCTGCCTGCATGTTGTCCGGACGCAGGGTGTCGGCTTCGTCCAGATAGCTGGCGCGGGAGGCAAACACCAGCGGCACGCCCTTCTCCGCCGCCCGCTCGCACAGTTCATTGCTCGCCCCGGAGGCACCAGCAACGATCACCCCGTCCACTCCCTGGGTCAGGAGCATATCGAGGCGCTGAAGCAGCTGATCGGCCTCACGCCCGCCGTGGAGCAAAAAGACCATCCGCCCCTGGGCTTCCAGCGCTTCGGTCAGGCCCACCGTCAGTTCGGCATAGAACGGCGAGGTCAGGTCGCGGACGATCAGGCCAATCACCCCGCTCTGCCCACCGCGCAGCGCCGCGGCCTGGCGATTGCGCACAAATCCCAGCTGTTCAACCGCATCGTTGACGCGCTGTCCCGTCGCGGAGGAGATCCGCCCTTTCCCGCTCAGCACCAGAGAAACGGTGCTAACGGAAACGCCCGCCGCCAGGGCGACATCATTGATGGTGATCTTTTTCGCTACAGCCATGTGGTGGCGTGACTCCCTGATAATGAGATCGGTAAAACGTTTTATCAATACGTTATCTTTATACTCTCTGCCAAAGCCTGAGAATGTGATTTAGCGCGCACTAAACTTTGATAAAACGTTTTATCTTCTCGCAACACTGAGGCAGGTAAATCTATTTTAACAATAAAGGAGTCGTTTTATGACGGCGAAAGCAGCACAAAAAATCTCGCTATGGGAATTTTTCCAGCAACTGGGTAAAACCTTTATGCTGCCCGTGGCTCTGCTCTCCTTCTGCGGGATCATGCTGGGGATCGGCAGCTCGCTCAGCAGCCACGATGTCGTTACGCTGATCCCGTTCCTCGGCAACCCTGTGCTGCAGGCGATCTTTATCTGGATGAGCAAGGTCGGCTCCTTTGCCTTTAGCTTCCTGCCGGTGATGTTCTGTATCGCTATCCCGCTGGGGCTGGCCCGCGAAAACAAAGGCGTGGCGGCGTTTGCGGGTTTCGTTGGCTACGCGGTGATGAACCTGGCGGTTAACTTCTGGCTGACTGCGAAAGGCATCCTGCCGACCACCGACGCGGCGGTGCTGAAGGCCAACAACATTCAGAGCGTGATCGGGATTCAGTCTATTGATACCGGGATCCTCGGGGCGGTGATCGCCGGGGTGATCATCTGGATGCTGCACGAGCGTTTCCACAATATCCGCCTGCCGGACGCGCTGGCCTTCTTCGGGGGTACCCGTTTTGTGCCGATTATCACTCTGGTCGTGATGGGGCTGTTTGGTCTGATCATTCCGCTGGTCTGGCCGGTCTTTGCCATGGGCATTACCGGGATTGGCCGTATCATTAACAGTGCCGGTGATTTTGGCCCGATGATCTTCGGTACCGGCGAACGCCTGCTGCTGCCGTTTGGCCTCCAGCATATCCTCGTGGCGTTGATCCGCTTCACGGAAGCAGGCGGCACCATGGAGGTCTGCGGTCACGATGTCAGCGGCGCGCTGACCATTTTCCAGGCGCAGCTGAGCTGCCCGACCACCCACGGCTTCTCCGAGAGCGCCACCCGCTTCCTGTCTCAGGGTAAAATGCCGGCCTTCCTCGGCGGCCTGCCGGGTGCCGCGCTGGCGATGTACCACTGCGCCCGTCCGGAAAACCGTCATAAGATTAAAGGCCTGCTGATCTCCGGCGTGATTGCCTGCGTAGTGGGCGGCACCACTGAACCGATCGAGTTCCTGTTCCTGTTCGTCGCTCCGGTGCTGTACCTCATTCACGCCGTACTGACCGGTCTGGGCTTTACCACCATGGCGGTGCTGGGCGTGACCATCGGTAACACCGACGGCAACGTGATCGACTTTGTGGTGTTCGGGATCCTGCACGGCCTGTCGACCAAGTGGTATCTGGTCCCGGTGGTGGCGGCGATCTGGTTCGCGGTGTACTACGGGATCTTCCGCTTCGCCATCACCCGCTTTAACCTGAAAACGCCGGGTCGCGATACCGATACGGCCACCAGCGTTGAACAGGCGGTGGCGGGCACGGTGGGTAAATCCGGCTATAACACCCCTGCCATTCTGGCGGCGCTGGGCGGTACGGATAACATTACCTCGCTGGATAACTGCATCACCCGCCTGCGCCTGTCGGTGGCGGATATGTCCAAAGTGGATACCAACGCCCTAAAGGCCAACCGCGCCATCGGCGTGGTACAGTTGAATCAGCATAATTTGCAGGTGGTCATCGGCCCGCAGGTGCAGTCAGTGAAAGACGAGCTGGCAACCCTGATGCGAACAGTAGAAGCCTGATGCCTCAGCCCCCTCGCCATGAGGGGGTTTTATTTTAAGGACCAACGTCATGTTTGATTTCTCTACCGTCGTGGATCGTCACGGCACCTGGTGCACCCAGTGGGACTATATTGCCGACCGCTTCGGCGCCGCGGATCTGCTGCCTTTTACCATCTCGGATATGGATTTTGCCACCGCCCCCTGCATTATCGACGCCCTGCAAACCCGCATTGGCCACGGGGTGTTTGGTTACAGCCGCTGGAAGAACGACGAATTCCTCGCCGCGGTGGCCCACTGGTTCCGCCAGCGCTTTCACAGCGAGATTGATACCAGCGCCCTGGTGTATGGTCCCTCGGTGATTTATATGGTCTCTGAGCTGATCCGCCAGTGGTCGAATTCCGGCGATGGCGTGGTGATCCACACCCCGGCCTACGACGCGTTTTACAATGCCATTACGGGCAATGAGCGTCAGGTAGTGTCTGTCGGTCTGCACAACGCAGCGGAAGGCTGGCAGTGCGATATGGCCGAACTGGAAGCAGTGCTGTCCCGGCCACAGAACACCATTCTGCTGCTCTGTAGCCCGCACAACCCGACCGGCAAGGTCTGGACCCGGGACGAGTTAACGACCATGGCTGAACTCTGCGCCCGCCACGGCGTGGCGGTGATCAGCGATGAAATTCATATGGACATGGTGTGGGGCAAGCATAAACATACGCCGTGGTGCGATGTGGCGCAGAGTAAATGGGCGCTGCTGACCTCCGGCTCCAAGAGCTTCAATATTCCGGCCCTCACCGGCGCGTATGGCCTGATCGGGGATGAAACGAGCCGCACGGCATATCTTCAGGCGCTGAAGGGACGCGACGGGCTCTCCTCGCCGTCGGTGCTGGCATTAGTGGCGCATATCGCCGCGTATCAGCAGGGTGAGGCCTGGCTGGATGCGCTGCGCGGCTATCTGGAGGCGAATTTGCAGTATGTGGCCGACACATTAAATGCCGCTTTCCCGACCTTAAACTGGCAGCCGCCGGAGGCGACCTATCTGGCGTGGGTCGATCTTCGCCCGCTCAACATTGACGATAAGGCGCTGCAAAAGGTGCTGATCGAGCAGCAAAAGGTGGCGATCATGCCGGGATATAACTACGGCGACGAGGGGAACGGCTTTATCCGTCTTAATGCCGGTTGCCCGCGCAGCAAGCTGGAAGAAGGCGTTAAGCGCCTGATTGCTGGGATCACCGCCCTGCGGTAATTTATTTGCGCAACGGAATTATCCATTGCGCAAATAGCTTTTTACTCCGTTTTGTTTTTATAATGAGCCGCACATTACAGTTAATGCGTTCAACGTCGTTGATAATCAAGGTTTATCCTTTTATTCAAAAACTTGCATAACCCACAGCACTAACATTATCTCGCATTAACTGACATTTCTCTGCCCCTTTTTGTGTCCCTGTCATGTCTTCTGCCCCCAGCGTGCCCCCACGCCTTCCCCGTTTTGCGTAGCTCCTTCCAGATATCACACTAGCCACGTAACCCCTCCGTCCGCCCTGGCAATATCGCTATCGATCCGTTTGTAAGATTAAAAGGCATGCGCCGCTTATTACATCAAAGGCAGCTATGTGCCAAAAGCGGAAATAGCTAACAGTACTTAGTGTTGATCAACGGGAAGCTGGTCAAGTCCATTACTAACTGATCGTTGTATCTAATATTGGGGCAGGTCGGGCCGAGCCGGGCTGTGCAAGCTGCCTAACAAATTTCGTTGAGAACACTAATTCCTGTTGTTAGTTATTCTCCTACCGAAATTGTTCTTCCAATTTCATTAACTATCGCCTCCTTGCATTGCATGAGTTCTTTCCGATAAAAGGTTTCATGTTTATGGAAACGTGCCGCTGGAACTAATAATGAGATAGAAAAACGACCAAAAAGTGTGTCTAACGCTACTGCTATCGTGCAGACGCCCTCAAGAGTTTCACCCAGATCTATAGCCAGCCCATTGGCACGAACATCAGCGATCAGCTCCAGAAGCTGTGGAAGAGTTTTAACTGTCATTCCGGTTAAATCTTGATAGGCATCGCCTACCAGTATGCGGACATCTTCATCACTTTCCATAGCCAATAACACACGACCGCCGGAAGTACTGTAGAGCGGCAAATTAAGTCCAATACGAGGTACAACACGTAATTCACGTGATGCTACAACGTAATGGACGATTGCCAGCTGGGTACCACTGGCACGTGCCAGGGTCACTGTTTCATTAATATTGGCCGAAAGCTGCTCCAGGAAGGGACGTACAAGATCCACTACATCGCTGTGCACACTGGAAATAAGTTTGAGTAGTGCTGGTCCCAGACGAAGACCACCTGCACCGCTGCTACGCACAAGTTGAGCACTGTCTAAGGCCGCGACAATACGCTGCACCGTTGAACGAGGGAGAGCAACCTCCTGCGCAATTTCCCCCAGACTCATGCCGCCTGGGTGTTTACCCAGCACATTCAAAATTGCAGCTGCACGCGCAATAACCTGAATCCCAGCGGGTTTTTCATCCTCAAAGCTTGAAGCGTTTACGACCATATAGAGCTCCTTATTTTCCGGTGACTGACAGCCTGTTACCTCAGTCCATCTATTAATTATCACATTGCAATGGACGCTACCACAATGTAAGATGCCACAATGTACCATAATGCGGTACATCGTATCGATTTAATGCACGAGAACTTTGTATGAATGCACAGCGTTCTACCCAACCCTCGCCCCCCTTTACCTGGCGCCTTGCAATGGGGTTTGTGGGTGTACTGATTGCAGCCTTGACCTCCGGACTTAATGGTCGGGTTATAGATATAGCGCTTGCGGATGTGCGTGCCGGAATTGGCGTGACTTATGATCAAGCCATTTGGTTCACATCTGCCTACCAGGCCGCGGAAGTAGTGGCGATGATGATCGCACCATGGTTTGCTGTGACTTTTTCGCTGCGTAAATTCGCGCTTGCTTGCGCTGGCGGTTTTATGGTTTGCGGCATACTTTTACCCTTACTGCCGAATGCGCCGTTGTTTATTCTCTTGCGAACGATACAGGGCCTGTTTAGCGGCGCACTCCCTCCGTTACTCATGACAGTGGCGCTACGTTTTCTGCCACCATCGTTAAAACTTTATGGACTTGGAGCTTATGCTCTGACTGCGACTTTTGGTCCAAATGTGGCCCCTTCACTGGCCGCATTCTGGACAGATGATGTGAGCTGGATGTTCATGTTCTGGCAAGTGGTCCCCGCCATTTTGATTTCGATGCTATTTATTGGCTGGGGTTTGCCGCAGGACCCGATTCACCTCGACCGATTCAAACAGATCGACCTGTTCGGTATGCTTACCGGCTGTTCTGGTATGGCGTTTTTAATAATCGCCATCACTCAGGGTGGACGTCTGGACTGGTTTGAATCGCCGTTATTTAATGGACTGTTATCCACCGCCATCGTCTGCCTGGTGATTTTTCTGATTAATGAATGGTTTCATCCCCTTCCTTTGTTCAAATTACAGATGCTGGAGAGAAGTAACTTTTCATATGGCCTGATGGCGCTCGCTGTAGTATTGGTAATGGCGCTGGCTGGCTCGGCTTTGCCGTCCAATTTCTTTGGCAAAGTAGAGGGCTTTCGAACAGCGCAATTTGCGCCGCTGGCTTTGACCATTGGGCTCCCTCAGTTAATTATCACCCCACTTGTTGCCGCACTGCTTAGTCTGCGCTGGGTTGATTGTCGCTGGCTGATAGCTTTCGGGATTGCTCTGATGATTTTCGCCAGCCTGATGGGTATGCAGATAACCAGCGACTGGGCACGCCAGAATTTCTGGGCCATACAGGTTCTGCAGGCGATTGGATTACCGTCAATTATTTTACCGTTGCTTATGAGCGCAACCAGCGTTGTGGCTCCCCCGGAAGGACATTATGCCTCTGCTATGTTCAATACCGTACGGGGTTTTTCAAGCATCGCTGCTGGCGTTTTAGTGGAATGGTTTATAAACCACAGAGAACAATTTCATTCTAATGTTCTGGTCAATAACGTAGCCAACCGCCCATGGTTGATATCGACACCGATCAGTGAGCAGGCCAGCAGTAACATCCCTTTATTACACGACGGCAGCATCAGCAACACCGAGAACATCGCGGGATTTATCACCTTATTAAAACATCAGGCAATTGTTCTGAGTCTGGGCGACAGCTATCTGCTGATGACTGGCTTTGCCGTCCTTCTGTTATTGCTCACCGTCTGGCTACCAAAACGTGTCTGGCCGCCCCAGACACGCTTTCAACCTGCCATGACAAAATAGAGGTGGTTAAATGAAATTTACTGTATCCAGAAGAACGATTCTACTCAGCGGATTATTAATCCTGATGTTGACGATGATATTTTTCGTCTGGTCGACAATGCTGAAAAATGATACCCGTACCAATGATGCCTATGTAAATGCGGATTACACACTGGTAGCACCAAAAGTCTCGGGTTATATCAAAAATATCTATGTGGCAGATAACCAACGCGTTAAAGCAGGGCAAACACTGGCCATGCTGGATGACCGTGACTACAAAATAGCGCTTGAAATGGCGCAAGCTAATTTGCAGCTTAGTGAAGCAAAACACCTGAGTAGCCTTGCACAACTGGAGCAGCAACAATCCATTATTGCCCAGACAAAAGCGACCCTTTTAGCCAGTCAGGCGTCGGCGCAGTACGCCAGTCAGAACGCTGAACGTTTTAACAAGCTTTATCAAAGAGGTACCGTCGCTGCGGACGATCAACAAAAAGCCCATTCAACGCAGCGTTCTGCATCCGCAGTCGTTCGTCAGAACGAAGCTGCTCTGACCTCAGCAGAAAAACAGGTAGGCGTGTTGAGGGCTGCATTACGTCAGGCGGAAGCCGATGTTGCAGTCGCGCAGGCGAAAGTCAGTCAGGCGAGGCTTAATCTTTCTTATACGCGTATTGTTGCACCAGTCGATGGGATGGTAGGCCAGCGTTCGGTGCGCCTCGGTGCCTACGTTAACGCAGGGACACGTCTGCTGGCCGTGGTTCCGCTACATCAAACTTACATCACTGCCAATTATCTTGAAACACAGCTGGCAAATGTTCAGCAGGGGCAGAAGGTCTTAATTAAAATTGATGCCATGCCTGGCAAAAAGTTTACTGGACATGTCGATAGTATCGCTCCTGCAACCGGCGCAACGTTTTCAGCCATCCAGCCAGACAATGCAACGGGTAACTTTACTAAAGTCGTCCAGCGTTTACCGGTGAAAATAGTGCTGGATGGTAATCAACCCGCTGCAAAATTATTGCGCGTCGGGATGTCAGCCGTTCCTGAAATTGAGGTCCGCTAATATTCCATATATACTCAAAAAACCGCTTTATTTTTGAATGCCTGGCTTATAAACGGTGTTCCCGTTATCTATACATAATTTCCTGTAGGAAATAAAGGGCACTGACACCAGGCTAACTTCATGTTACTAACGCATGTACCATCACGATTATATTTAGTCGACCCTCATTTACAGAGAGTGATCGACTAAATTTTTTTTCGGGCAACAATACTGGTAAACAATAGGTTATTCTTCACGCCTAGCTATCAAAATACTTAATGCTGCATAAGCGCCAGTGTTTTTTCCTTAACCCGCTGCAAAATTTTCTTCGCCTCTTCGGTTGAACGAATATTGGTGTATCCAATGACTAATCCATAACGTTTTTGTGTCTGCGCATACCAGCTCGAGAGTGGCCGGACGTAAAGCTCGTGCTGTGTCCATAAGGCAGCTAATGCAGTATCTTCAATGCCACGTTGCTGGAAGGCAACAATATGCATCCCGCCATCTGTAAGCTCAAATTCAAATAACCCTGGAAAGGTCGTTTCAATTGCTTCAAGCATCATGCGACGCCGCTGCTGGTAGAGTAAGCGCATCTTTTTTATATGCCGATAGAAGTGTCCTTCACTAAGGAATTGTGCAAGGATTTTTTGCGGTAGTAATGGCAGGCCCGTTTCAAGGATTTCGCCCAGTTCACTGAAACGGGCTACCGTCTCCTGTGGTATTACCATATAGCCGATACGCATAGCTGGCATTATCGTTTTACTAAACGTACCGGTATAAATAACCCGGTCATGCATATCGAGGCTTTTCAACGCCGGGATTACTTTTCGTGTGTAATGAAACTCTCCGTCGTAATCATCTTCGATTATCCAGCTACTGTTTTGCTGTGCCCAGGCCAGCAGCTGATGCTTACGCGGTAATGAAAGGCTAACTGCGAGCGGACTTTGATGAGTGGGCGTAACGATAGCGAAGCGTGCATCATTGTGATAGCGCTGAAGAAAATCAACATCCATGCCCTGCCGATCAACAGGTATATAGTGCAGATTGGATGCCATTCGCTTCAATAATTGCTGACCATAAAAGTAGCCAGGATCTTCAAACAGCACTTTATCGTCAGGCTGTGCAAGTACCGACAGAATTAACCGTAAGTTGGCCCGATAGCCACTGGTCACAAAGATTTGCTCCGGTCGGCAATTCAGTCCTCTTGAAATATTGAGATAACTTGAAATGGCCTCACGTAGCGGCTGAAAGCCCATTACCGGGGGCATGAGCATTTCTTCTGGACGAAGACTTCGCGCCGCTTTTCCCGATATTAGTAACCATTTTTTATGGGGAAATTCATCCAGGGCAGGGATTCCGAGCCTCAGATCACCCTTCCTTTCAGTAATCTGTGTTTTAAGTGAACAAGACGATACAGCGTTGTCTGCGCTGACCGTTGAAGTTAGCCTGAGCTCCGGATTTATATAGGTCCCCTTTGCCCCCAGACTCACGAAATAGCCTTCTCCAATAAGAATTTCATACGCAGTTTCTACCGTTTTTCGCGCTACCTGCAACTCGCTTGCTAGCGAACGAATCGAGGGAACGCGCGCTCCCGGTTTCAGAAGACCGTCCTGAATCTGCTGACGATAGCGGGCATAAATCTCTTTGTACCCCATTAAATGCACCTTTAGATGTCCTACTAATTAATTCCAATAATGGCCCTTTTTAACCAGACATACAAGATTAAGATATGGCTATTAACTAAGCCACTCAATATGAGGCGTCATGAAGATTGAACATTACGACACCGCTACTGACCTTGCTCATTGCTTTGCGCTGATGCGGGAACTACGCAGCAAACTGACGAATGAGAAACAATTTATCGCCCAGGTACAGCGCCAGCAGGCGCAAGGCTATCGGCTTGCAGGACTGGAGCAAGATGGCAAACCAATAGCGCTGGCCGGTTATCGACTGCTCGAAAATTTTATTCACGGGCAATTCTGTTACGTCGACGATCTGGTAACAGTGAGCGAGGCTCGCGGTCAGGGGATGGGTACAACGCTGTTGAATCACTTAGCGGTAATCGCACGTGAATACGGTTGTGGTCAGATGGTCCTTGATACCGCCATTAGTAATTCAGGAGCCCAGACATTTTATCAGCGTGTCGGATACACCGCCCTCGGCCTGCACTTTTATCGCGATCTCACCTGAGGAAAAAATGATGAAACTACTTCACATTAAAGTCAGTCCGGATTTATCAGGATCGGCATCCCGTGCGGCTTCTGAACGCCTGGTAGAAAAATTACGTGCGCATCATGCCGAGCTTGAAGAATCAGTTCTGGACCTGGCTCAACGACCGCTACCACATCTTGATGCATTTACCATTGCTGGTTTTTTTACCCCACCAGACCTACGCAGTGAAGCTCAGCTCACCGCTATTAAGACTTCGGAACAACTGGTAGATCAGCTTTTTGATTGTGACACACTGGTTATCTCATCACCGATGTGGAACCTCGGCCTGCCTTCGGTGCTGAAGGCTTGGTTCGATCATATAACCCGCGCCGGACGAACTTTCGCCTTTACGCCAGAGGGCAAAAAAATAGGACTAGTCAGCGGCAAAAAAGTGTATTGCGTTGTCGCCAGCGGCAGCGTATTTGCCCACGGTCCATTTGTAGCAGATGACCAGTTCACGCCCTACATTCGCGTAGCGCTTGAATATATTGGCATTACCGACGTGCAATTTATTCGGGTAGACGGCACGCATGACCCCGTCGCTCGTACTACAGCGTTACCTCATGCACTGCAAACCATTGATCGTTTATTTTAAAAAGAGGATTACAATATGTCGTCACGTGTGAATCATTTTAAAACCATTCCTGCACTGGCTAAAACACTTGCCGATGCTTCTATGGCATTAGGAAAAATCTCACTGGATAAAAAACTTAAGCACTTAGTGGATATCCGTGCCTCACAGCTGAATCATTGTGCGTTTTGTCTGGATATGCATGTTAAAGAAGCAAAAATGCATGGGGAGCGTGAACTGCGTCTTTATCACGTTGCAATCTGGCGGGAATCGCCATTGTTCAGCGCCAAAGAGAAAGCTGCTCTGGCACTGACTGAAGCGTTGACACGCATTGGTGATAATGGTGTAAGCGAAGCGCTTTACAGCGAATTGCGCGAACATTTCTCTGAAGTGGAAGTATCAGAGTTAACATTCACCATTGCTGTAATCAACGCCTGGAATCGTCTCCAGATTTTATCACAGATGGCACCAGGATCGATGGATAGCGCTTACGGTCTGGATCGTGCTGAATTACATTAATAAATATCCGTCAACAACACTTCTTGTTGGCGGCTTTATTTTTTGTTTATAAGCTTACATATGTTGTAATAATCGCACACAAATAGTATTCATAGTGTATTTTTAACCTAATATTATACATTCTTAAAAGAATATTAAGATCGATTATATTCATCATTAGCTGTTAAAAAAGTAAAAACCGCCTTTCGGCGGTTTTTACTTTGGGGGAAATGAGTAACCAATCGAGAGAAGAAAACGAATGGTAATTTATGCCTTGGCCAGCGGCTTCATTCGAAAGCTGACGCCCATACGATTAAGTGCATTCATTGTTGCAATAACGATGGTCAAATCGACCAAATCTTTTTCACCAAATACTGAAAGCGCTGCAGAATACGCTTCATCCGAAGCATGTGTCTCACTTACTCGGGTAACTTCTTCAGCCCATGCCAGTGCCGCTTGCTCCAGATCCGAGAATAAATATGTAGCCTCCTCCCATACGGGAATCAGAACTATTTTCTCTACCGACATGCCACACTTTATAAGATCGCGGGTGTGAATATCAATACAATGCGCGCAGCCATTAATCTGAGATACTCTTAAAAAAACCAAATGTATTAACTCTTCCGGGAGATTTGTTCCTGTTGTGGCGAAATGATGCAGAGTTCCCAGTGCCTTTGAGCCTTCTGCAGATACCTGGAACCAATTTGGACGTTTCATTCGTTTTCCTTTAGAAAGTGTTATTTGATTGATTTATCCACGGAAATATGCCTCACCTTCTTCAGAAGGGTTACTGATGGATACTTCAGTGTTAAGCCATCATAATCAAAATTGACATATAAAAAAGACACAAAGGAGAGGAAAACGCGTAGGACATGATAAAAATGGAATGCCATGAAACTAATATGGGTTTAACTTTGATTCCACAATGATGATTGTTTGAATGGCCAGTTTTAGTCTTTATGCAGAAATGGCACCTGAGGATGTGACTTGGTGAAGGCCTGCATCATTATGGTAAAAAAGGTGCAGGATACATTGTCGGAACACTCTTTCTTTTGGCTGAACTGACGATTACCAGCAGGTTAAAGCCTGGCTATCCCAAACGACAATCGACGTTCCCAGGGAAGAAATGTTTAATTCATATGTAATGAAATTCGTTCTGTACGTCCACCTCTCGCTCATAGCGGACATAAAAACTCATTAGGGAGGATCATCTGAGCCTCCCTAACTACGCACCGCTTCTTAGACCGGGCACTTATCACTATCATCATCTGCACTGTTGATGAAGAACGTCACCCTGACCATTACGTCAACTTCTTCCGCCGCTGCCCCCTCGATTGCCTCGCCATCATCCGTGATTAAAGCCTTACCTCTGAGCTTAGCGAACTGAGTCCTTCCACCGCTGAGGATCAGCAGAACCTGTCCCTGTACCTGAGGTGAATATGGCACAGGTGATTTTTAACGAAGAGTGGGTGGTGGAAGCGAAGCTGTGCGAGAGAACGGGGCTCTCAAAGCGGCAGGTAACTTGCTATCGCGCTCATCGCTGGATTGAAGGTATCCATTTTAAGCGTGTCACCCAGACTGAAGGAGACAACAGCTCTCCCCGGGCGACACTTTGGTACAACTTCCCAAAGATAAACAGTTTCGTTCAGGAGCAGTGACGTGGCGCCAACGGGTGTTGAAATTCACAATGGCAAGATTCGGATATGGTTCATTTATAGAGGGGTTCGTTGCCGGGAAACTCTTAAAGGTTGGCTGGTGACAAACGCCAACCTTAAAAAAGCAGGTCAGCTCAGGGCGAAGATCACCAGTGATATTCAGATGGGGGTGTTTGATTATGGCCTGCAATTTCCTGTGTCTAAGGCGGCTAAAAAATTTTCTACCACGCTAAGGATCAATACCTTCCAGGAGCTCTGTGACGAATACTGCGGAACCAAAGAGCTGGAGATGAGCTACGCATCGGCGCGAAACATGCAGTCCATAATCAAGATACTGCTGCGGATCGTTGGTAGCGAAACTCTGATTACCGATATTCAACAGATCGACATTCTGAGATACCGGAAGGAGTTGTTGCTGGGGGATGTGCGCAATGAGGCCGTGCCACACCTGAATAAAACGGGCCGCGCTCCAGCGACGGTAAACGAGCAAATACGCACCTTGTGCGCCATGCTGAAATTTGCCAAACGTAGCCAGATTATTTCCAACAGCCCTTTTGAAGACATTCCGTCTTTGAAGCGGCCAAGAAAAGCACCCGATCCATTTACGATGGAAGAATACGAGCGATTCATTTTGGTGTTACCGGCTTCAGTCGTTAACTTATGGAAAGTGGCATTTTACGCTGGTCTTCGTCATGGAGAGCTTTGCGCGCTCGGATGGGATGATGTGGATCTGATTAGTGGAAAAATCCACGTCAGTCGGAATCTGAACAACTACGATCAGTTCGGGCCACCCAAAACGTCTGCTGGTGAACGTACGATTACCTTACTTGAGCCTGCCCTCGAAGCGTTAAGAGATCAGTTTGATCTGACGGGTGCTGACCAGGCGACAGAAATCACTTTTCATCATCGTGCTTATGCAAGTACTGAACGGCAGCATGTACGGTTTGTGTTTCGTCCGGTGATTAAATTTGCCGTCCCAAATCCCTATTATTCAAAAAACGCTCTGGGCTACAGCTGGAAACAGGGCTTGAAAAAAGCGAGCATACGCAGCCGCGTTCCTTATCAGTCTCGCCATACTTACGCGTGCTGGTTGTTGTCTGCGGGTGCGATCCCTTCTTTCATCGCCAGTCAGATGGGACACGCAGACGCCAGTATGGTGTATAAAGTTTACTCGAAATGGATGTGTGATAAAGACCGGGATCAGGTGGAGCTTTTAAACAGCAAATTAGGCTGATTGCCCCCTATATGCCCCTTTCATTCTGCAGGTATCTGAATTTCTCAGCATTTTTAATAGGTTAATTAACTGTAGTATAATGGCCCGCACTTCTACTAATAAAGAGTGCGACCATGATTGATACCACCCTCCCGCTAACTGACGTTCATCGCCACCTTGATGGCAACATCCGCGCCCAGACCATCCTTGACCTTGGTCGTCAGTATAATTTAACCCTGCCCGCACAAAGCCTTGAGACATTGATCCCACACGTGCAGGTCACGGAGAACGAGCCGGATCTGGTCAGCTTTCTGAGCAAACTCGACTGGGGGGTAAAAGTGCTGGCCTCGCTGGATGCCTGCCGTCGCGTCGCCTTCGAAAATATTGAAGATGCCGCGCGCAACGGTCTGCACTACGTCGAGCTGCGCTTCTCCCCGGGCTACATGGCGATGACCCACCAGCTGCCAGTCGCAGGTGTAGTAGAGGCTGTGATTGCTGGCGTGCGCGAAGGCTGCAAGACCTTCAATGTGGAAGCGCGCCTGATTGGCATCATGAGCCGCACCTTCGGGGAAGAGGCCTGCCTGCAGGAGCTTGAGGCTCTGCTGGCCCACCGGGACCAGATCACCGCCGTGGATCTGGCGGGCGACGAGCTGGGCTTCCCGGGCAGTCTGTTCCTCTCCCACTTCAACCGCGCCCGCGATGCAGGCTGGCACATCACCGTTCATGCCGGTGAAGCGGCGGGTCCGGAGAGCATCTGGCAGGCCATCCGCGAGCTGGGTGCCGAACGTATTGGTCATGGGGTGAAGGCGGTCGAAGACCCGGCCCTGATGGACTTCCTGGCGGAACAGCGTATCGGGATTGAATCCTGTCTGACCTCAAACATTCAGACCAGCACCGTGGCGACGCTGGCGCAGCATCCCCTGAAAACCTTCCTCGAGCACGGGGTGATGGCCTCGCTGAACACCGACGATCCGGCGGTTCAGGGGGTGGATATTATTCACGAGTATACGGTTGCCGCCTCGCTGGCTGGGCTCAGTCAGGCACAGATCCGTCAGGCGCAGATCAACGGTCTGGAGATGGCCTTCCTGACCCCTGCCGAGAAGCAGGCGTTGCGCGATAAGGTCGCTCGCGGATAAGAAAAAGCCCCGCTGATGCGGGGCTTTATTTTTTTAAGCGAGACACAAGGTGGCGCGATGCTTCGCGGACTCTATTCCCAGCTCGATCAGTTCCATAATCTGAATCGCCTGGCTGGCCGGGACCGGGTTTTCCCCGTCACCGTTCAGCGCATCGCGAATACCAGCATAATAGGCCGGATAGTTACCCGGCAGCGTCAGCCAGGTCTCTTCCACACGCTCTTCCCCTTCAACGCGGGTCAGCACGCCGTCACGCATGTCGTAGCCCCAGTCTTCCTGCGGCAGACGCTCGCCGTTCTTGAGACGATCTTCCTGCGGGTCGAGACCAAACTTCACGTAGCTGCCGCGGCTGCCGTGCACGATATAGCGAGCCGATTCCGCCGCCGCCATCAGGGTGCCATGCAGCACCACGCGACGCTGCGGATAGCTCAGGACGGCGTGGAAGTAGTCGGTTGCCTGTGCGCCTGGGCGCAGCTGGGCCAGATCGACGTTGAGGCTCACCGGCAGACCGAACAGGTTAACGGCCTGGTCAAGCAGATGCGGGGCCAGATCGTACCAGATGCCGCTGCCCGGGCCCGCCTGCTCACGCCAGCGGTTACGCACCTGGGGACGGAAGCGATCGAAGTGGGATTCAAAGAAAGCCACTTCCCCAAGGGAACCGTCGGCAATCAACGCCTTCACGGTCAGGAAGTCGCTGTCCCAACGGCGGTTATGGAAGACGGAAAGCAGTTTGCCAAGGCTTTTTGCCAGCGCGTCCAGCTCCCGGGCCTGTGACAGTGTCACGGTAAAAGGTTTATCCACCACTACATGTTTGCCCGCCTCCAGCGCCGCTTTGGCCAGCGGGAAGTGGGTGTCATTCGGGGTCGGGATAACAATCAAATCGATATCAGGATCGTTAAACAGATGCTTCGGCTCGGAAACCACCGGAACCGTCGGCCAGTCGGCATGCACTTTTGTTGCATCGCTGCTGGAAATCGCCGCCAGCTCCATCCCCGGGGTGCCGTCAATCAGCGGGGCATGAAACGTTTTACTCGCATAACCATAACCTATTAATCCAACACGGATTTTATCGTTCATGAAGTCGCCTCTCATCTTTTGACACCCATATTTCACACCATCTCTTATCTGGTCACAATAGATTAATCCGGGGTTTCGCGCCTTACGGCGACACATGCAATCAGTAATTTCTGATTAACAATTATAACTCGCTGAATACAATCGCAAAACATCACTGCAAAGCGCTTGCCCGACAGCATTGCGCGCTGTAAAATTCTTTATCTGTATTTATGGATAAAACAAAATAACGAATCATGACGACAATTATTAATCGAATTATTGAGTTAGCCGGTTGGATTGTGTTGGGGGTGTCAGTGATATTGCTGGGCGTCGCCAGCCATATTGACAACTATCAGCCGCCGGAGCCGGTCAACAGCGTCACTCACGCTAAGCCGCATGCACTACTCAAAAATAGTGACATATGATGTCAGTTGCGTATTGCCAGCCGTCATGAACAGCGTTAATCTTCATCGCCAGGCGTCGACCGACGCCTGATTACACCAGTAAAGAAAATTCTTATTTTTGCCGATGCGCTTTGGCAACTGTTTACGTCTTTTTTGAACCGTTTATTATTCGCTCGAATTACTCCTTTGGTATCACTCCTCTTATATGGAAAATTATTAATATGACTGTTCAGGACTATTTATTAAAATTTCGCAAAATTAATTCCCTCGAAAGTCTGGAAAAATTGTTTGATCATCTGAACTACAGCCTGAGCGATAACCAGGAGATTATCAGCATGTACCGTGCCGCAGATCATCGCCGCGCTGAGCTGGTCTCTGGCGGACGTTTGTTCAACATTGGCGAAGTGCCTAAGTCCGTGTGGCGTTACGTGCTCTAAGAGGGTAGTCATTCCCCGGAAATGTTATATACTCTCGCCCCTGCAAATTTGCAGTTTGCGCTGTTACTCAATTGGGAGAGAACATGACCACAATGGCTGGAGAAAGAATTGGCGGCTGGTTACTGGCTCCGCTTGCCTGGCTGCTGGTAGCTTTATTAAGCGCCTCGCTGGCGTTGGTCCTGTACACCACGGCATTAATTACGCCGCACGCGTTAAAAACGCTGGGCGCGCAAAATACCGTTAATATTGTCATGTGGTTTATTTCTTTCGCCTTCGCGATTGCGATGTGGTACTACACGCTCTGGCTGACCATTGCGTTTTTCAAACGCCGTCGCAGCGTGCCTAAACACTATATTATCTGGCTGCTGGTCTCCGTATTACTGGCCGTGAAAGCCTTTGCGTTCTCGCCCGTCTCCGATGCGCTGGCGGTGCGTCAGTTACTCTTCCCTCTGCTGGTGACCGCGCTGTTTGTGCCCTACTTTAAGCGTTCGGCACGCGTGAAGAACACCTTTGTGAACCCGTAATAACCTTACAGTTAACCTGTTGTCGCCTGCGGTGGTTTGTCCGATAATAGGCGGCTTTTTTATTTCAGGCTGAATAATGACCGATTACTTACTGCTCTTTGTCGGCACGGTGCTGGTAAACAACTTCGTCCTCGTGAAGTTCCTCGGCCTGTGCCCGTTTATGGGCGTGTCCAAAAAGCTGGAAACAGCGATGGGGATGGGGCTGGCGACCACCTTCGTGATGACCCTTGCCTCGATCAGCGCCTGGTTGATTGACACCTGGATCCTGATCCCCCTCGGCCTGATCTATCTGCGCACGCTGGCCTTTATTCTGGTTATCGCGGTGGTGGTGCAGTTCACCGAAATGGTGGTGCGTAAAACCAGCCCGGCGTTATACCGCCTGCTCGGCATCTTCCTGCCGCTGATCACCACCAACTGTGCGGTGCTTGGCGTGGCGCTGCTCAACATTAACCTTGGGCACAATTTCCTGCAGTCGGCGCTGTACGGCTTTTCGGCTGCGGTCGGCTTCTCGCTGGTGATGGTGTTGTTTGCGGCGATCCGCGAACGCCTTGTCGCCGCCGATATCCCGGCACCGTTTCGCGGTAACGCCATCGCGCTGGTTACCGCCGGTCTTATGTCTCTGGCCTTTATGGGCTTTAGTGGTCTGGTGAAGTTGTAATGAATGCAATCTGGATCGCCATCGCAGCCATCAGCGTACTGGGGCTGCTTTTTGGCATCATACTCGGTTACGCCTCACGCCGCTTCGCGGTTGAGGACGATCCGATCGTTGAAAAAATTGATGAGCTGCTGCCGCAAAGCCAGTGCGGGCAGTGCGGCTTTCCTGGCTGTCGCCCCTACGCCGAGGCGGTGGGCAACGGCGGGGAGAAAATTAACCGCTGTGCCCCCGGTGGCGAAGCGGTAATGCTGAAAATTGCCGCGCTGCTGAACGTTGACCCCCAACCGGTCGATGGCGATGAGAGCGCGCAGGAGCCGGTTCGCATGCTGGCGGTGATCGATGAACCCAACTGCATCGGCTGTACCAAATGTATTCAGGCCTGTCCGGTGGATGCCATTGTCGGCGCGACGCGCGCCATGCACACCGTGATTGAGGATCTCTGTACCGGCTGCAACCTCTGCGTTGCCCCCTGCCCGACGCAGTGCATTGAGTTACGCCCGGTAGCGACGACGACCGACAGCTGGAAGTGGGATCTTCAGACCATTCCAGTGCGCAATATTCCTGTGGAACAACATGCTTAAGTTATTTTCTGCCTTCAGAAAAGAGAAGATCTGGGATTTCGACGGTGGTATTCATCCGCCGGAGATGAAAACCCAGTCCAGCGGCACGCCGCTGCGCCAGATCCCACTGGCGAACCGTTTTGTTATCCCGCTCAAGCAGCACATCGGTGCTGAGGGCGAGCTGTGCGTTAAGGTCGGTGATCGGGTATTACGCGGCCAGCCGCTGACCTTTGGTCGCGGGCGTATGCTGCCGGTGCATGCCCCAACCTCCGGCACCGTCGCGGCGATTGCTCCGCACACGGTGGCCCACCCTTCTGCCCTTTCCGAGCTGTGCGTGGTGATTGACGCCGATGGCGAAGACCGCTGGATCGAACGCGACGGCTGGAGCGATTTCCGCAGCCGCAGCCGGGAAGAGCTGATTACCCGCATCCACCAGTCTGGTGTCGCGGGGCTGGGCGGCGCGGGCTTCCCGACCGGCAACAAGCTGCAGGGCGGTGGCGATAAGATCCAGACCCTGATTATTAACGCCGCCGAGTGTGAGCCGTACATCACCGCCGACGATCGTCTGATGCAGGACTGCGCCGCGCAGATCGTCGAGGGTATTCGTATCCTGGCCCATGTTCTGCAGCCGAAGGAAGTGCTGATCGGCATTGAAGACAACAAGCCGCAGGCGATCTCCATGCTGCGTGCGGTGCTGGCGGGCAACCACGATATCAGCCTGCGGGTGGTCCCGACCAAATACCCCTCCGGTGGCGCCAAACAGCTGACCCAGATTTTAACCGGCAAGCAGGTTCCGCACGGCGGACGCTCCTCGGATATCGGCGTGTTGATGCAGAACGTCGGCACCGCCTATGCGGTGAAACGCGCCGTTATTGACGGCGAGCCGCTGACCGAACGCGTCGTCACCCTGACCGGGGAAGCCGTCAGCCGCCCTGGCAACGTCTGGGCGCGCCTGGGCACGCCGGTTCGTCATCTGCTGGACCAGGCCGGATTCTGCCCGAGCGCCGAGCAGATGGTGATCATGGGCGGGCCGCTGATGGGCTTTACCCTGCCGTGGCTGGACGTTCCGGTGGTAAAAATCACTAACTGCCTGCTGGCTCCGTCCGCCAGCGAGATGGGCGAAGAGCAGGAAGAGAAAGGCTGCATTCGCTGCAGCGCCTGCGCCGATGCCTGTCCGGCGGATCTGCTGCCCCAGCAGTTGTACTGGTTCAGCAAAGGACAGATCCACGACAAAGCGAAAGCCCATAACCTGGCCGACTGCATTGAGTGCGGCGCCTGCGCCTGGGTCTGCCCGAGCAATATCCCGCTGGTGCAATACTTCCGCGTCGAGAAGGCCGAAATTTACGCCATCGCCCAGGAAGAGAAACGCGCTGCCGAGGCCAAAGCGCGCTTTGAAGCCCGCCAGCAGCGTCTGGAGCGTGAAAAAGCCGCCCGCGAAGAGCGCCATAAGAAAGCCGCGGTTCAGCCTGCGGCCAAAGATCAGGATGCGATCGCTGCCGCCCTGGCCCGCGTGCGCGAGAAGAACGCCACCGCCGCCCAGGATGTAGTGATCCCGGCCGGGGTTCGTCCGGACAACAGCGAGGTCATCGCTGCCCGCGAAGCACGTAAAGCCGAGGCCCGCGCGCGTCAGGCCGAGAAAGCCCAGACCACCGCCGCGCAGCCAGAAGCCGATCCGCGTAAAGCCGCGGTCGAGGCCGCTATCGCCCGGGCGAAAGCCCGTAAAGCGGCCCAGCCGGACGAGATTCAGTTAGCGCCGACGCCGGTGGACCCACGTAAAGCGGCCGTCGAAGCGGCGATTGCCCGTGCGAAAGCCCGCAAAGCGGCGCAGACGGACGAGACGAAGGCAGAACCAACACCTGTCGATCCGCGTAAAGCCGCGGTCGAAGCCGCCATTGCCCGTGCGAAAGCACGTAAAGCGGCACAACAAGAAGAAGAACCTGCGGCCAATGACGATCCGCGCAAGGCGGCAGTCGCTGCTGCTATCGCGCGCGTTCAGGCGAAGAAAGCCGCACAGAAGGCAGTCAACGAGGATTAAATGGTTTTCAGAATCGCAAGCTCCCCTTATACCCACAACCAGCGCCAGACATCGCGCATTATGATGCTGGTCTGTCTGGCCGCGTTGCCGGGCATCGCCGTTCAGGTCTGGTTCTTTGGCTGGGGTACGCTGCTGCAGATCGTTCTCGGCTGTGTGAGCGCGCTGGCGGCGGAAGCCCTGGTCCTCAAACTGCGTAAGATGGCGGTGAGCAAGATCCTGGCGGATAACTCTGCCCTGCTCACCGGCCTGCTGCTGGCGATCAGTATTCCGCCGTTCGCCCCCTGGTGGATGGTGGTGCTGGGGACCGTCTTCGCGGTGATCATCGCCAAACAGCTGTACGGCGGTCTGGGCCATAACCCCTTTAACCCGGCGATGATTGGCTACGTGGTGCTGCTGATCTCCTTCCCGGTACAGATGACCAGCTGGCTGCCGCCGCACGACATCGCCGCAACGGTGCCGGGCTTTATGGATGCCCTGCAGGTAATCTTCTCCGGCCATACCGCCAGCGGTGCGGATATGAACACCCTACGAATGGGCGTGGACGGTGTCAGCCAGGCGACCCCGCTCGATACCTTTAAAACCTCCCTGCACGCCGGTCACAGCGTGGAGCAGATCCTTAATTACCCGATTTACAGCGGCGTGCTGGCCGGCGCGGGCTGGCAGTGGGTTAACCTGGCGTATCTGGCCGGGGGGCTGTTCCTGCTGTGGCAGAAAACGATCCGCTGGCATATCCCGGTGAGCTTCCTGCTGGCCCTCGCAGTCTGTTCCGGGCTGGGCTGGGCATTCTCGCCGGAATCGCTGGCGTCGCCGCAAATTCATCTGCTTTCCGGCGCGACTATGCTGGGGGCGTTCTTTATTCTGACCGATCCGGTGACGGCCTCCACCACCAACCGGGGGCGCCTGATTTTCGGTGCGCTGGCCGGTCTGCTGGTATGGCTGATCCGCAGCTTTGGCGGCTACCCGGATGGCGTGGCATTTGCCGTGCTGCTGGCGAACATCACCGTACCGTTAATCGACTACTACACGCGTCCGCGCGTGTACGGCCATCGCTAAGGGACTCGCCATGTTAAAAACGATGCAAAAACACGGTGTGACGCTGGCGCTGTTTGCCGCGGTGCTGACCGGTCTGACGGCCCTGGTTAACGGCTTAACCAAATCCACCATCGACGAGCAGGCGGCCCTTCAGCAAAAGGCCCTGTTCGATCAGGTGATCCCGGCGGAGCTCTACGATAACGACCTGCAAAAAAGCTGTTATCTTGTCGAAGCCGCGCCGTTAGGCAAAGGGACCCACCGTATCTTTATCGCCCGTAAAGGGGATGCCCCGGTGGGCGCGGTGATGGAAACCACCGCCCCGGACGGCTATTCCGGTGCCATCCAGCTGCTGGTCGGCACCGACTTCTCCGGCACCGTGCTGGGTACCCGCGTCACTGAGCATCATGAAACGCCAGGGCTCGGGGATAAAATCGAAACTCGTCTTAGCGACTGGATTTTGCATTTTGCCGGCAAAACCATTCACGGCAGTAACGACCCGGCGTTTGCGGTGAAGAAAGACGGCGGTGAAATCGATCAGTTTACCGGGGCGACCATCACCCCGCGCGCGGTGGTGAATGCCGTTAAACGTGCGGGCGTCTATGCCCAGACGCTGCCGGCGCAACTTAACAATCTGCCCGCCTGTGAGGAGTGATCATGAGCCAGGTTAAAGAGGTTATCGTCCAGGGGCTGTGGAAGAACAACTCCGCCCTGGTACAGCTGCTGGGGATGTGCCCCCTGCTGGCCGTCACGTCGACCGCCACCAACGCGCTGGGTCTGGGTCTGGCCACTACGCTGGTACTGACCCTGACCAACCTGTCGATCTCCGCCCTGCGTCGCTGGACACCGTCAGAAATTCGTATTCCCATCTACGTGATGATCATCGCCTCGGTGGTGAGCGTCGTGCAGATGCTGATTAACGCCTACGCCTTTGGCCTCTATCAGTCGCTGGGGATCTTTATCCCGCTGATCGTGACCAACTGCATCGTGGTGGGCCGCGCCGAAGCCTTTGCGGTGAAGAACGATCCGCTGATTTCGGCCCTCGATGGTTTTGCCATCGGCATGGGGGCCACCGGGGCGATGTTCGTCCTCGGCTCGATGCGTGAAATCCTCGGCAACGGTACCCTGTTCGACGGCGCAGACGCGCTGCTGGGCGGATGGGCAAAAGCCCTGCGCATTGAGGTGTTCCACACCGATACGCCGTTCCTGCTGGCGATGCTGCCGCCGGGCGCGTTTATTGGCCTCGGCATGATGCTGGCGGTAAAATACCTGATAGATGAGAAACGTAAGCGCCGTGCTGCCGCCCGCAGCATCGAGGAAGGGATCCCTGAGAAGGCCTCATGAACAAAGAGAAGCGTTTAACTATTTTGCAGCGCCTGCGGGATAACAACCCGCACCCGACCACCGAGCTGAACTTTACCTCGCCGTTTGAACTGTTGATAGCGGTCCTGCTCTCCGCACAGGCCACCGACGTGAGCGTGAATAAAGCTACCGCGAAGCTCTATCCCGTCGCCAACACGCCACAGGCGATGCTGGAGCTGGGCGTAGAGGGCGTTAAAACCTATATCAAGACCATCGGCCTGTTTAACAGCAAAGCCGAGAACGTGATCAAGACCTGCCGCATGCTGCTGGAGCTGCACGGCGGCGAGGTGCCGGAAGACCGCGCTGCGCTGGAAGCCCTGCCCGGCGTCGGGCGTAAAACCGCCAACGTGGTGCTGAATACCGCCTTCGGCTGGCCGACTATCGCCGTGGATACCCATATCTTCCGCGTATGCAACCGCACCAACTTTGCCCCCGGCAAGAATGTCGAACTGGTGGAAGAGAAGCTGCTGAAGGTGGTTCCGGCGGAGTTTAAGGTCGACTGCCATCACTGGCTGATTCTCCACGGGCGCTACACCTGTATCGCGCGTAAACCACGCTGCGGCTCCTGCATCATTGAAGATCTCTGTGAATATAAAGAGAAAACTGACCTCTGAAACCGTCTTACGACGGTTTTTGATGCGCTATATTCCTTACGCAAAGTAAGACTTCCTGCTGATAACACCTTTTACAGGCATTCCCCCTGACCCATACTCCCTTTCTTGCGGATTGTTCGGCTATATAACAATCAAACAGGTTAATTGTTTTTTCGTCAGCGAAATTTTCTATATAAATGTGATCGGGATCACCCTGTTCACACGGTGTTAATTTTATGTATCGCAAATGCCGATAAAGCCTTATTGCATTGAGAAATCAACCCTGATAACCCGAAGATATGACCGGATATATTTCAGAACTTAGCCCATATCACTGCATAACACCTTTTACAGCAGAACATATCGCCACCTGCGCACTTTTTCGGCTAAGAGATAGTGAAAAAAACCAGTTTCAACGCAACGGTGAAATTTAACGCTAAATAACATTTAGGTTTCTGGCGCATTATAGCGCTGGAGTTATATGTAACAGAGTATTACAAATGCCTTGCCAGACGGGTCAGGATAGTGAACATTACCCGCCGTTTCCCCTCCCACTATAACTATAAAGCGGATGGACTACGGTCATCACGCTATGAACACCCCCGTTAATATGGGATGTAAAAAAAGAGGTATATGTGTCTACTGCAAACAATAAACCAGCTGAGGAAAGCGTAAGTCTTAACGCTTTCAAACAACCGAAATCGTTCTATCTCATTTTCTCCATTGAGCTGTGGGAACGTTTTGGTTATTACGGTCTGCAAGGGATCATGGCGGTTTACCTGGTTAAACAACTGGGTATGTCCGAAGCTGATTCCATCACGCTGTTCTCTTCTTTCAGTGCTCTGGTATACGGTCTGGTCGCAATCGGCGGCTGGCTGGGCGATAAAGTGCTGGGGACCAAACGTGTTATTCTGCTGGGCGCCATCGTTCTGGCGATCGGTTACGGTCTGGTTGCCTGGTCTGGTCATGATGCCGGCGTGGTGTATATGGGTATGGCGACCATCGCGGTCGGTAATGGCCTGTTCAAGGCGAACCCATCGTCCCTGCTCTCGACCTGCTACAACAAAGATGACCCACGTCTTGATGGCGCATTCACCATGTACTACATGGCCATCAACATCGGTTCCTTCTTCTCTATGCTGGCGACCCCGTGGCTGGCAGCGAAATTCGGCTGGAGCGTGGCGTTTGCCCTGAGCTTCGTCGGGATGCTGATCACCGTGGTGAACTTCCTGTTCTGCCGCGGCTGGGTGAAAGACTACGGTTCCAAACCTGACTTTGCCCCGGTACAGATGGGCAAACTGCTGGCGACCATCGTCGGTGTTGTCATTCTGGTTGCCGTTGCCACCTGGCTGCTGCACAACCAGGGTATCGCCCGTGCGGTGCTGGGCGTGGTTGCGCTGGGTATCGTCTGCATCTTTGCGAAAGAAGCTTTCGCTATGCATGGCGCAGCGCGTCGTAAAATGATTGTTGCCTTCATCCTGATGGTTCAGGCAATTGTCTTCTTCGTTCTGTACAGCCAGATGCCAACCTCGCTGAACTTCTTCGCCATCCGTAACGTTGAGCACTCTATCCTCGGTATCGCGTTCGAACCGGAGCAGTTCCAGGCCCTGAACCCGTTCTGGATCATGATTGGTAGCCCGATTCTGGCCGCTATCTACAACAAGATGGGCGACCGTCTGCCAATGCCGCACAAGTTCGCGGTAGGTATGGTGTTGTGCTCTGGCGCCTTCCTGGTGCTGCCGCTGGGCGCGGAATTCGCCAGCGACGCCGGTATCGTCTCCGTAAACTGGCTGATCCTGAGCTACGCCCTGCAGTCTATCGGTGAGCTGATGATCTCTGGTCTGGGTCTGGCAATGGTTGCGCAGCTGGTTCCACAGCGTCTGATGGGCTTCATCATGGGTAGCTGGTTCCTGACCACTGCCGGTGCCGCCATCATCGCCGGTAAGATCGCGAACCTGATGGCCGTGCCGTCCGACGTGACCGATCCGCTGCAGTCTCTGCATGTTTACGGCGACGTATTCCTGCAGATTGGTATCGCCACCGCGGTTATCGCCGTGTTGATGATGCTGATCGCACCGAAACTGAATCGCATGACTCAGGACGACGACATCGACGCCAAAGCGAAAACCGCGACCGCGTAATGTCATCGGGAAACGACTGAATTGAAGCCGCTAACTGTGCGTTAGCGGCTTTTTTTTTATTCTGTGCCGCACTACCATAGAGTAAACCTACGTAAACAGGAGTGACCGATGAAACTGTTCTATAAACCAGGCGCCTGCTCTCTTGCCTCCCATATTACGCTGCGCGAGAGCGGTAAAGACTTCACCCTCAACGGGGTGGATCTGATGAAGAAGCGTCTGGAAAACGGCGATGATTTTTTCGCGGTGAATCCTAAAGGCCAGGTCCCGGCCCTGCTGCTGGAAGACGGCACCCTGCTGACCGAAGGGGTGGCCATTATGCAATACCTGGCGGACGGCGTCGCCGATCGCCAGCTGCTGGCCCCGACCGGCAGCATCGCGCGTTACAAGACGCTTGAGTGGATGAACTACATCGCCACCGAGCTGCACAAAGGCTTTACCCCGCTGTTCCGCCCGGATACGCCGGAAGAGTACAAGCCGACCGTTCGCGCCCTGCTGGAGAAAAAGCTGCAGTATGTGAACGAGTCCCTGAAAGACGAGCAGTGGATTTGCGGTCAGCGCTTTACCATTGCCGATGCCTATCTGTTTACCGTTCTGCGCTGGGCAAAAGCCGTGAAGCTGAACATGGAAGGGTTAAGCCATATTGATGCGTATATGCAGCGTATGGCGGAGCGTCCTGCCGTGGTGGCAGCGCTGGAAGCGGAAGGGTTGAAGTAAGTTTTTGCCGGGTGGCGCTGACGCTTACCCGGCCTACGGTTTTCCAGGCCCGAGCAAGCGCAGCGCCGCCGGGCATTATGATGCTAAAGCTGGGTCGCGCTAAAGAGGTGCTCCGGCTTCGCAATCTGGTCCTGAGCGGCCACCACCTGCAGCTCATACTCCTGCATATTTTTCGTGGCGATCATAATCTCATACACTGCTGCCGTGACGTGCTCCAGCGCATCACGCACCGTTGCCCCCTGCAGCAGTTTCACCAGCAGCAGGCCGCTGGTCACATCCCCGACACCCACCGGCTGACGGCTGCCGAAATCCACCAGCGGACGGCTGATGTGCCAGGCTTCGTCTTTCGTCACCAGCAGCATCTCAAAGCGGTCCGGGCTGATCCCGGCGCGGGCCAGGTGCTTCACCAGTACGATCTCCGGGCCCTGAGCAATCAGTTCCCGTGACGCTACGATAGCCTCTTCCACGCTGTTGACCGGATGCTCGCAGAGGATCTCCAGCTCAATAAGATTCGGGGCGATAATGTCGCTGGCCGGTAAGGCATGACGAACATGAAACTCCGCAACGCCGGGCGCCACGATGCAACCCTTTTCCGGGTGACCCATCACCGGATCGCAGAAGTATTTCGCCGCCGGGTTAGCCGCCTTCACCTGTCGAACAATGCCCAGAATATGCTCGCCCTGCTCGGCTGAACCCAGATAGCCACTCAGCACGGCGTCACAGGTTTTGAGTTTGTCGATCTCCGCGATGCCCTGGACAATCTCTGTCAGATGAGCAGGCGGCATCACGCAACCGGTCCACTTGCCGTATTGCGTATGGTTGGAGAACTGAACGGTATTTAACGGCCAGACGTTGGCTCCGAGACGACGCATCGGAAATTCCGCGGCGCTGTTGCCAGCATGCCCAAACACGACGTGGGACTGGATGGCGAGGATATTCTTCATTTTCTTACCACAACCCTGAAAAAATAAAGGGGCATGGTTTCCCATGCCCCTGTGCTTTTATGATTACTTCCAGCAGATCAGACAGTAATTCTTTTTGCCGCGACGCAGTAAGGTGTAGCGGCCAAACAGGCGATCGCTGTCCACGAAGGTATACTCCTCGTTGGACTGTTTTTCGCCATTGATGGTGATCGCGTTCGAGGCGATGGTTTTACGCGCCTGACCACGGGACGGCTGCAGCCCGGAGTCCACCAGCGCCTGCATCAGGTCTGCCCCTTTCTCCATCTCAACCATCGGCACGCCATCCTGCGCCAGCTGTTCGAAGTCAGCTTCGCTCAGATCGCTCAGGGTACCGTTGAACAGGCTGGCGGTAATGCGCTTCGCGGCCGCCAGGCCCTCTTCACCGTGAACCAGCTTCGTGACCTGCTCCGCCAGCACGTACTGGGCGCGCGGGGCTTTGCCGCTGTTCTTGTCTTCTTCTTCCAGGGCGTTGATCTCTTCCAGATCCATAAAGGTGAAGAACTTCAGGAAGCGATAGACGTCAGCATCTGCGGTGTTGATCCAGAACTGGTAGAACTTGTACGGGCTGGTTTTCTTCGGATCGAGCCATACCGCGCCGCCTTCGGTTTTACCGAATTTAGTGCCGTCGGCTTTGGTGATCAGCGGTACGGTCAGACCGAAGACCTGGTTCTGGTGCAGACGACGGGTCAGGTCGATACCGGAGGTGATGTTACCCCACTGATCGGAGCCGCCAATCTGCAGCGCGACGCCGTGCAGGTTGTTCAGGCAGGCGAAGTCATAACCCTGCAGCAGGTTGTAAGAGAACTCGGTGAACGAGATGCCCTGGTCGTCACGGTTCAGACGCTGTTTCACCGCTTCTTTGTTGATCATCTGATTAACGGAGAAGTGCTTGCCGATATCACGCAGGAAGGTCAGCACGTTCATGCCGCCAAACCAGTCGTAGTTGTTGGCAGCGATCGCGGAGTTTTCACCACAGTCGAAATCGAGGAACGGGGCAACCTGTTTGCGGATCTTATCCACCCACTCCTGCACGGTGTCTGCCGTATTCAGTTTACGCTCAGCGGCTTTAAAGCTCGGGTCGCCAATCAGACCCGTTGCGCCGCCCACCAGCGCCACAGGTTTATGCCCTGCCAGCTGGAAGCGTTTCAGGCATAACAATGGAACAAGATGCCCCAAATGCAAGCTGTCGGCGGTAGGATCGAAGCCGCAATAGAGCGCGATCGGGCCTTGCGCCAGTCGCTCTGCTAACGCTTCCTCGTCCGTCACCTGGGCTACCAGCCCCCGCTCTTGCAATTGTTTAATCAAGTTACTGCTTGCCATCAAATTCTCCATGTATAAAACGACTGCACCTCTGCCGGTACACGACTTTTCGCCAGACGCGAAAGGTACATAGAATAAAGCGCTGACACCCGTTGTACCAGCGCTTAAAAGAACAAATTTAGGGGATTAAGGGGCCAGACGATCGATTTTCCACGCGCTGTTCTCGCGCTGGTATAAAAAGCGGTCGTGAAGGCGGTGCTCACCGCCCTGCCAGAACTCCATCTGCTGGACACAGACGCGGAAACCGCCCCAGAAACTCGGCAGGGGCACTTCGCCCTGCTGGAACTTCTGTTTCAGCTCAAGGAATTTGCTCTCCAGCACGCCGCGGGCCGAAATGCGGCTCGACTGCTTCGAGACCCAGGCCCCAATCTGGCTGTCGCGTGGACGGCTGTGGAAATACTTCACCACTTCCAGGGTGGAGAGGCGCTCAACGGTGCCGGTGACCATCACCTGACGCTCCAGCATATGCCACGGGAAGAGCAGACTGATGCGCGGGTTGTTTTCGAGGTGGTGCGCTTTGCGACTGCCGAGGTTGGTGTAGAACACCAGCCCTTTCTCGTCGTAGTGCTTGAGCAGCACAATGCGCTGGTAAGGTTGACCCTGTTCGTCGACCGTCGCCACCACCATCGCGGTGGGATCGGCCAGCCGGGCGTCACAGGCCTGTTTCAGCCAGTGCTCAAACAGCACCAGCGGCTCGGCGGGGAGATCCTGGCGACGCAGGCCGCCTTTGGTATATTCGCGCCTGAGGTGCGCGATGTTCTGCAATTCGTCGTTATCTGACATGGCGTTAGCTGACATTGACAATGGGTGACGCTATTGTGCGCCGCCCCCTGCAAAATCTCAACGCTTCGGATTTTCGATCTGACAATTGTTCAGCACAACGCGATCGCGCTTGTAGACCGTCGCGCTGTCGCCTTTCGACCAGAACACATAGACGCCGTCGCTGTAGCGGGTGCCGGAGGCAGACATCCCCTGCTTAAGCGTCAGCAGCTTGTTGTCATAGACGAAACTGACTTCCTGACGGGGATTGTTGAGCTTCACGGTGAGTGGCTTTTCGTCGCACTGGTACGCCAGGGAGTCGGTTTGCATGCGCTCAACAAACTGGTTGTAGACGCTACAGCTCGCCAGCAGGAAGGGGGTTAAAGCAAGAAACAGTTTTTTCATGGGTGAGTTCCGAAGACTTTCCTGGTCCCGGAGGGCGCGAACGCCCTCCCGTTTTTCGTGTCATTCTACCCAGTGCGCCTTTAAGCGAAATTCGGTTAACTCTGATTTTGCCGCGGATTGGCTGGAAAAACAGCACCTAACACGCTGGCTTCCCGCGCACCGGTCACGGAAGGGAGATTTCCCGGCAGGCCTGCCACCGTTCGCCACGCCAGCCAGGCAAAGGCCAGCGCTTCCATATCATCGCCGCTGATCCCGGCCTTGTCGGTGCTACTTACCTCCGTGCCCGGCAGCAGACCGGCCAGCCGCGCCATCAGCAGCGGGTTACGGCTACCGCCCCCGCACACCAGCAGACGATCGCAGCCGCCGCTCAGCAGTACCTGTTCGGATACGGAGACGGCGGTGAGCTCTGCCAGCGTGGCCTGCACGTCCTGCGGCGCCAGGCCCGGGAAGTTCGCCAGCTGGCGTTCCAGCCAGCCGTAATTGAAATACTCGCGGCCGGTGCTTTTTGGTGCCGGAGCGGCAAAATAGGGATCGCACAGCATGCTTTGCAGCAGCGGGATAATAACCTTGCCGCTGCAGGCCCACTGGGCATCTTTATCATAGGGCTTGCCCGACTGACGCCAGATCCAGGCATCCATCAGCATATTTCCCGGTCCGGTGTCGAACCCGCGTACCGGCTGCCCGGGGATCAATAAGGAGAGATTGGCGATACCGCCAATGTTTAGCACCATGCGGCGCTCCGTCGGATGGGCAAGCAGCGCCTGATGGAAGGCCGGCACCAGCGGCGCGCCCTGCCCGCCGAGGGCCATATCCCGACGGCGGAAGTCACCCACCACCGTTACCCCGGTTTTGGCCACAATCTGGTTGTTATCCCCAATCTGCAGAGTATGAGGCGCATCGCCCACCGGCTCATGCCAGACGGTTTGCCCGTGACAGCCAATCGCCACCACATCCTGAGGGCGCAGATCTTCCTGCTGCATCAATGCCAGCACGGCATCAGCGAACAGACGGCCCAGTTGCGTATCCAACTGACCCAGCTGCGACAGCGTCAGCTGTTGTCCCTGGCAGATATTCAGGATCGCTTGTTTGGTTTGCTGGGGAATGGGCCAGCTCAGGCTTGCCTGCTGCGCCACCATATTCTCGTCGATAGCTGCGAGAACAACATCCACGCCATCCAGACTGGTTCCTGACATTACGCCAATGTAGCGACCCGATTTCATCCGTTTTCCTTACTCCGCTGGGTTGATGGCCCACTCCACCATAAACCCGGCATCAATTCCATGACACGATAATACTTTTTAACAATACCTGGACGTAACGGCCATTCCAGGAGTTATCCTTATCGGATGTGGGGTGAAGTCAGAGCCTGTTTATATCTGGTTAAGCCAGAATCAAGTACTATTCTCCTATTGTTTAGGCGAAGATAGGATCTATGGCACCTGATGCCATATAATTTAGCCATAACGGATGCTCACAGAGCGTTTTTTGGTGAACAGGAGATTCAAATGATTTTACGTGTACTGGCCGTTTCGCTGGTTGGATTCACTCTGGCTGGCTGTGTTAATGATAGCTCCCTCTCCGGGGATGTTTACAGTGCATCTGAGGCGAAGCAGGTACAGCAAGTCACCTACGGCACCATTGTGAACACACGCCCGGTGCAGATTCAGGGTGGTGATGAGAACAACGTGATCGGTGCTCTTGGCGGTGCGGTACTGGGTGGTTTCCTCGGTAACACCGTGGGCGGCGGTACGGGCCGTTCCCTGGCAACTGCGGCAGGCGCCGTAGCCGGTGGCGTTGCCGGTCAGGGCGTTCAGGGTTCAATGAACAAATCCCAGGGCGTTGAGTTAGAAATCCGCAAAGACGACGGCAACACCATTATGGTGGTGCAGAAACAGGGCAACACCAAATTTGCCGCTGGTCAACGTGTCGTGCTGGCAAGCAATGGCCGCCAGGTGACCGTCTCCCCGCGTTAATGACATTATGGGCGTGGCCTTCTGGTCACGTCCATTTACACTATATAACACCGCGCTGAATATATTTAAATAATACATTTACTAAACATATAATTAACATCCGCTTCTCTTGCTCCTGCGCAAAGTATTTCCCCCTGCGTTCATGAGACTATTCGCAAACCCTCTTTTCCCATTTATTACTAACACACAACACCCAGGGTTTCGATGAGCCGTTATATAAAGAATAACTACGTCCAGTTTTGGCTGGGATGCATTATTGTTATCGGAATTTTACATTTCCTGTTTACCGGGCTGGAAGATAAGGTCACCTCATTTTCACCACTTTTATTTCCGATGCTGACCATATTTTTACTGGTGTTTCATCTCTTTATTGCCTGCTTCATGGTTATGAAATACTGGTGTGACAGACAGCGCTTATATCTGCTCGCGTTTGCTTTCGCCTATGTCGGTTCCGCGATGCTGATGGTGGGAACGCTCTCCAGCTACCCGGCATGGCTGGACCTGCATCAGTTTAACGTTGTGAACTACAACGACGCGATGATCTTCTTTACGTTTCGTCATCTGTTAATGGCGGTAATGTTTATTGCTTCGGCCCTGCTCTATTTTATACGTAACAGACCGCTCACCCGGACGTTTCACATATGTGTGATTGTCGGGGCAGCTATTTATACTGCCGTGATAGTGATCCTGGCCTGGCTATATTCCAGCTTTTCGCCTTTGTTATCATTAGATCTGGTTGATAATGAAACCCGGCAATATATGCTGCTGTGGAAAGAGGCGATAAGCGTTGCCTTACTCCTCGTCTGGATTGTTTCATTAGCTACCCTGATGATTATTACCCGCGTGCGCAATATGTTCTGGGTTGGGGGTAATTTTATCTGTGTCTGCTATATCGTGACCCTGGCGATGCTGTTTCTGGGCGGTCACGCGGAAGATATCACCTGGTATCGCGCCCGGTTATTTGAAACCGTCGCCACTCTGCTAATTATTTTCGTCCTGCTGTATGACGTATTTAATCTGTATCGCAACTCGCATCTGAAGTACCAGCAGTCTTACCAGAACTCGATTCGCGATCCCCTGACCCGCCTCTACAATCGTAGCTATTTTTACGACGCGTTGAACCAGTCGCTGCGCACGGTCAGTGAGACCCACCCGGTCTCGGTTATCGTCAGCGATCTCGATCGGTTTAAGCGTATTAACGACAACTACGGGCATCTGCAGGGGGATAAGGTGCTGCAGTTTGTCTCCCAGCTGCTGATGGATTCGGTACGGCCCCAGGACATTGCGGCGCGTATTGGCGGGGAGGAGTTTGTCCTGATGTTAACCCATACCTCTTCCGACGCCGCCCGTCAGGTTGCAGAGCGGATACGAGTAAAACTGAGCAGTTTTGACAGAGCCAACTCGGACGGGCAACTTCCCGAGCCTGTTACCATCAGTATGGGCGTGTTTACCGCCATCTCGCCGGAAACCAGCGCGGAAGCGTGCGTTGAATGCGCAGATAAGGCGATGTACGAGGCGAAAGAGACCGGACGTAACCGTGTAGTGGTGTTTCAGTAAAGAAAAAGCCTTGCGTTCGCAAGGCTTTTTTAAAGGTTAGTCACGGGATTGCAGCTCGTGGATATTGCTTTCAAGCCGGGCGACCAGCGAGATCAGCAGTTCCAGTTCAGCCGGGCTGATCCCGGCGAGGATTTCACCGCGCGTCTTACAGATCACGGCTTCCATCTCAGTAATAATCGGCGTGGCTTTCTCGGTAAGTTTAATCCGCTTGGCGCGACGATCGCTGGCGCAGGTCTGACGCGAAATCAGCCCCTTCTCTTCCAGTTGGTCGAGCGTGCGTACCAGTGATGGCTGCTCGATGCCAATCGCTTTTGCCAGTTGGATCTGTGACTGGTCGGGTGGCAGCTGATGGATATTATGCAGCGTGACCCAATGCGTCTGTGTCAACTCCAGAGGTTTCAGGCGATGGTCAATCAGAGCACGCCAGATGCGTACTAACCTTGCCAGATCAGAACCTAGTGGCGATTCCAATTTCATCTCCTTATAATTAGCTTGCTAAGTTATTATACTGATTTTAGAATAGTGTGCAGCATTTATATTGCCAAAACAAATGCAATACTGGATAAAAACAAAATGACTCTCTGCTTTACATTGAGTTAAGACGCCCCCGGGCGATATGCGGCTACTTTTGGTCACTTCCCCCATTGCAAAGGAACCGGCTCGTGAATTTCACGTTTGACGCCACGGGGTTACCGCTTCAGGATCTGATTGTCGGCGCCTCGGTTTACTTTCCTCCCTTATTCAAGGCGGTAATGCTGGGTTTTCTTATCTGGCTTGTCACCCACCGCGTGTTGCGCGACTGGATCTATTCCGGTGAAATCTGGCACCCGATGTTGATGGATCTTTCGCTGTTTGTGCTCGCGGTGTGCCTGAGTCTGGCTCTGTTGATTGTGTGGTGACGATACCTGTGAAAACCATTAAATATTTTTCATCCTTACTGGTTCTGGCCCTGGCGGTGATCGCGGGCTGGTGGCTATGGAACTATTATATGCAGTCGCCCTGGACCCGTGACGGCAAGGTACGCGCCGAGCAGGTCAGCGTGACGCCGCAGGTGTCCGGCACCATTACCCGGCTGCAGGTTAAAGACAACCAGTTCGTTCATGCTGGTGACGTGCTGTTTTATATCGATGAGACCCCCTATCACATCGCGGTCCTCAATGCCGAAGCGCAGCTGGCGAAATCCCAGTCCGATCTGGCGAAAGCCAACAACGAAGCCAACCGCCGCCGCCATCTTTCCCGAAACTATATCTCAGCAGAAGATCTGGATACCGCCAATATTAACGTCAAAGCGATGCAGGCCAGCGTGGCCGTGGCCGAAGCTACCCTCAAGCAGGCCCAGTGGCAGTTGACCCAGACGGTGGTTAAAGCCCCGGTTGATGGCTGGATCACCAATCTTTCTACCCGCCCGGGCGATTACGCGTCTACCGGCCAGCCAGTTTTCGCCCTCGTCGACAGCCATTCATTCTATGTGGTGGGGTATTTTGAGGAGACTAAACTCCGGCATATCCATGAGGGCGCCCCGGCGCAGATCGTACTCTACAGCGGCTCGAAAAGGTTACAGGGGCATGTGTCCAGTATCGGACGCGCCATCTACGATCAGAGCGTGGAGACCGATTCAGGACTGGTCCCCGACGTAAAACCCAACATTCCCTGGGTGCGGCTGGCGCAGCGCATCCCGGTGCGCATCGCCTTTGACCAACTGCCGACGGACCTGACGCTGGTCTCCGGCACCACCTGCACCGTCTCCATCGGAAGCGCCCGGTGAGTGTGCCCGCATTATCCTGGCATAACCTGCCGTGGCTCAAGGCGACCCCGGCGCAGTGGCGCTATGCCCTGCGCAACGGGATTGCGATGTGCCTGGCACTCACCGTCGCCTATTGTCTCAACCTGGATGAACCCTACTGGGCGATGACCTCGGCGGCAGTGGTCAGCTTCCCGACCGTCGGGGGGGTGATCAGTAAAAGCCTGGGCCGGGTGGCGGGCAGCCTGCTGGGGGCCACCGCGGCGCTGATCATTGCCGGACATACGCTTAACGACCCGTGGCTGTTTCTGTTCAGTATGGCGGCCTGGCTGGCGGTCTGCACCTGGGCCTGCGCCCATTTCAGCAATAATGTCGCCTACGCCTTTCAGCTGGCCGGTTACACCGCGGCGATCATCGCCTTCCCGGTGATCGATATTGTCGACATGACTCAGCTGTGGGATATTGCCCAGGCGCGCGTGTGTGAAGTCATTATCGGCATCCTGAGCGGCGGGGTGATGATGATGATCCTGCCCAGCACCTCCGATGGTACCGCCCTTATCAGCGCCCTGAAAGCGATGCACGCCCGGCTGCTGGAGCACGCCAGCCTGCTGTGGCAGCCCGACAGCAACGATGCCATTCGTCTGGCCCATGAGAAGGTCATCGCCCAGATCCTGACCATGAACCTGCTGCGAATTCAGGCCTTCTGGAGTCACTACCGCTTCCGTCGGCAAAATGCCCTGCTCAACTATCTGCTCCACCAGCAGCTGCGGATGACCAGCGCTATCTCCAGCCTGCGCCGTATGCTACTGAACTGGCCTGACCCACCGGCACAGACCCGGGAGGTTATCAACCAGTTGCTGGCCGCCCTCGCCCGGCCCGATGCCGATTTCTATACCCTGGCCCGCATCATCGCCCCGCTCAACCCGGGTGCTGACGGCGACTACCGCCATCGTGCCGTCTGGCAGCGGCTGCGCTATTTCTGCCGCCTCTATTTGCGCAGCAGCCGCTGGATAAAGGCAGTTGAAACGGCCACCCCGGTAACGGAGTTCGTCGTCCCGCGCAGCCCGGCACTGGCCCGGCATACCGATAACCTGGAGGCGCTGTGGAGCGGCTTTCGCACCTTTTGCGCTCTGAGCCTGGTGGGTGCCTGGACTATTACCGCCCAGTGGGACGCCGGGGGCGCAGCCCTGACGCTGGCGGCGATCAGCAGCGTGTTGTACTCGGTGGCGGCCTCGCCTTTCAATTCCCTGACGCTGCTGCTGCGCACCCTGATCCTGCTCTCGCTGTTCAGCTTTGTGGTCAAATTCGGTCTGATGGTGCAGATCTCCGATCTGTGGCTGTTCCTGCTGTTCCTGTTCCCGCTCCTGACCACCATGCAGCTGCTGAAGCAGCAGATGCCCGCCCTCGCCGGACTGTGGGGACAGCTGATCGTCTTTATGGGATCCTTTATCTCAGTAACCAACCCGCCGGTGTATGACTTTGCCGATTTCCTGAATGACGATCTGGCAAAAATTCTTGGCGTGGGGCTGACGTGGCTGGCCTTTGCGGTATTACGTCCAGGCTCGGATGAACGGAAAAGCCGCCGTCACATCCGCGAGCTGCGGCGGGGATTTGTCGATCAGCTCAGTCGTAAACCGCAGCTGAGTGAAAATGGTTATGAATCGCTGGTCTATCACCATGTGAGCCAACTCAACAGCAGTCAGGATGCGCTCTCGCGCCGCTGGCTGTTGCGCTGGGGCGTGGTCCTGCTCAACTGCAGCCACGTGGTGTGGCAGCTGCGCGGCTGGGAGACTCGCTCCGATCCACTGGCGCAGGTGCGGGATGTCGCGGTGTCGTTGCTGCGCGATATCATGAGCGAACGCGGAGTACAGCAGCGGCCGCTGGCCGCCACTCTTGATGAGCTACAGCGCATCTGCGATGTCCTTGGGCGTCATTCGCAACCGGCCGGTCAGGAGCTGGCGGCCCTGATCTGGCGCCTGCACTGCTCGCTGTCCCAGCTGGAACAGGCGCCCTCTCCGGGCACCTTAAGCGATCAAATTACGCCGCAGGCGTAACGCGCCCCACCACCGCCAAGCGGTTTAGGGTGATCGGACATGTTGTCGCCGCCAACATGGATCATCAGCGCTTTACCTTTGACCTCATCCAGCTTTTTCAGGCGCGGCGCAACCACCGGGTCAGTGGCTTTTCCGTCGTTATTGACCACCAGCGCGGGCAGATCGCCGAGGTGGCCCATGCCTTCCGGCCCTTCATGCTTGCCGGTGTTCTGTGGATCGAGGTGTCCGCCCGCAGCCTCAGCGGCGGAAGGTTTACCCTCTTTCATGGCGGGTTCGCAGGAGCCTTTGGCGTGGACGTGATAACCGTGTTCGCCCGGCGGGAGGGCTTTGAGATCGGGGGAAAACTCCAGGCCTTTATCCGTTTCGGTAATTTTTACCGTCCCGATGGACTGGCCAATCCCCCCAGAGGTGACGAGGTTCATCTTTACTTCTTCACTGGCAGCCTGCGCACCTGCGCAGACCACCAGCGTCAACGCTGCCAGAGTAAAACGCTTCATATGACCTCCTTCGGTTATTTTTTGCCCCTTAAGTTTATACCAGGGGCAAGAATTTCACCGGAAAGTCAGATAAATACGGAATTACGGCACATCGTAACCCAGCGCGGCTTTACGGATGCGGAACCACTGCTGGCGCGTCATCTGCAGCTGCTCTGCCGCCAGGGCTGAACGCACCCGTTCGATTTTACCGGACCCGATAATCGGCAGCGGCTGCGACGGCAGACGTAAAATCCAGGCGTACACCACCTGCTCGATGGTTTCGGCATTCAGCTCCTGGGCGACCTGAGCGAGTTCATCGCGCAAAGGCTGGAAGGATTCGTCATTAAACAGACGACCGCCGCCGAGGCAGGACCAGGCCATCGGCCGGATGCGCAGCTGCTGGAGCTGATCGAGGGTCCCGTCCAGCAGCAGTGGCTGGTATACCGGCGAAATTTCGACCTGGTTGGTCGCCAGGGTGAACGGCAGACGCGACTGGAGCAGGGCAAACTGCGCCGGGGTAAAGTTGGACACGCCGAAATGGCGCACCTTGCCGCTCTGGTGCAGGGCGAGGAAGGCTTCAGCAACCTCGTCGGCATCCATCAGCGGATCGGGGCGATGGATCAGCAGCAGGTCAAGATAATCGGTGGCCAGATTGGTGAGGGACTGCTCTGCACTGCTGATGATGTGGTCGCGGTCGGTAATGTAGTGGCCGATGGCATGCGCTTCTTTAGCCGTGGTAGCAATGCCGCATTTAGTGACGATCTCCATCCGCTGACGCAGCGCGGGAGAGAGCTTCATGGCCTCACCGAAGGCCGCTTCACACTGGTAGCCGCCGTAGATATCGGCATGGTCTACGGTGGTGATCCCTAGATCAAGATGTTGTTCAATAAAGCTGACCAGCTGTTGGGCGGACATGTTCCAGTCCATCAGACGCCAGTAACCCATCACAAAACGAGAAAACTCAGGGCCCTGCGGGGCAAGGGTAATACGCTGAACCATAGCAATTTCCTTAAAAAAAGTCTGGGGAGAGTATACGCATTTGCGGCGCTAAAAAAGTGAGGGTTGCTGCGGTTCTTCGCTTTCGGGGGCTTTGTTTGCGCGTAATTTACGCAACAGACGCTGACGGCACAGGCGCAGGACCTCCTGCTTCCGGGCATCGCTAAAGGATTGCCAGTTAAAACGCTCTTCCCGACTGCGCATGCAGCCGCGACAGAACCCCCGCTCGTCAGACTGGCAGATACCCCGGCAGGGACTCTGGACGGGAAAGAACTCCAGTTGTTCAGCCACACGACCCTCCCGACACCCAAGATTGAGTAAAGTGAAGACCTTAAGCCGGGGTAACGCAAGGCGTCAATCACAGAATTGTGGCATTAAGGTTTCACTAATCTTCGCTCCCTATACTCGCCTCATCAATACGATGCAGGTTTAATGATGATGTTGACCTTAAAAAAGTTACAGTGTAACGACACCAGATTCACGCTGGGCTGTGCCCTCTTATTTACGCTGTTAAATGCCCTGTTTATTCATCGCAGCTGGCAGGTGATCTCCCCCGCCCGACTGCATGACGTGCTCTTCGCCCTCACCGTGCCGCTGGTGCTGTTCTGCGGCTGGGTGATTGTATTCAGCATCCTGAATATCCCGCTGATCCGCAAACCGCTGCTGGTGCTGCTTACCCTCGGCTGCGCGGCGGCGACCTGGTTTATGTTTACCTACGGCGCGGTAATCGACCAGAACATGATGGTCAACGTTTTTGAGACCAACTCCCAGGAAGCCACGGCGCTGGTCACCCCGCAGCTGGTGCTGTGGCTGGTTGTCGCCGGGCTGGTGCCTGCCAGCGTGCTGGCGATGATCCGCATTCGCCCCGGCAAGTGGTGGCAGATCCTGTTGATGCGTCTCGCGGCCATTCTCGGAAGCACAGTGGTGATTGTGCTGGTGGCGGCGGTCTTTTATAAGGACTACGCCTCCCTGTTTCGCAATAACAAAGGCATCGTCAAAATGGTCACGCCGGCTAACTACGTCAGCGCCATCGCCAAATACAGCAAGGCCCGCTGGTTCGCCGGCGATCAGACCTTAATCCGCCTCGGTGAAGATGCCCGTAAAGGCCCGGTGCTGCTGGCGGAGCAGAAAAAGACCGTGCTGGTGCTGGTGATCGGGGAAGCCTCCCGGGCGGAGAACTACTCCCTGAACGGTTACCACCGTGAGACCAACCCTGAGCTGAAAAAAGAGAATGTGATTAACTTCCCGCAGGCCTCCTCCTGCGGCACCGAAACCGCCGTCTCCGTGCCCTGCATGTTCTCCGGGATGCCGCGCAAAAAATACGATGCCGACCTGGCGCATCACCAGGAAGGGTTAATGGATGTACTGAATCACGCCGGGATCAACCTCCTGTGGCGGGATAACGACGGGGGCTGTAAAGGCGCCTGCAACCGTATTCCCCACACCGACATGACCCAGTGGAAGCTGGATCAGTTCTGTAAGGATAAATCCTGCATCGATGACGTGGACCTTTACCGCCTGAATGAGACGCTGGATGGCCTGAAACAGGATTCGGTGCTGGTGATCCACCTGATGGGCAGCCACGGCCCGGCCTACTATCAACGTTACCCGGCGCAGTACCGTCGCTTTACCCCAACCTGCGACACCAATGAGATCCAGGACTGTGATCATCAGGCGCTGATGAATACCTACGACAATACCATCCTGTATACCGACAGCGTGGTGAGCAGAACCATCGCTGCCCTGAAAGCTCGCCAGGGGACGATGAACACGGCGCTGGTCTATCTCTCGGATCATGGCGAATCGCTGGGGGAAAATGGCCTGTATCTGCACGGCACGCCGTACCTGCTGGCCCCGGAGCAGCAGACCCACATTCCGTTTATGTTCTGGCTGTCCAGGAACTACCAACAGAGCTTCGGCGTTGACGAGCAGTGTCTGCGCGATCGGGCGGCGAAAGAGACAGTCTCGCAGGACAATCTGTTCTCCACGATGCTGGGGATGATGAACATCCAGACGTCGGTCTATCAGCCGGAAATGGATCTGCTCAGCCACTGCCGTCGAACATAAGGCTTGCATTAGACCGATTGGTCTACTACATTGACGGCATGAATAAGCATACTGAACACGATACACGCGAACACCTTCTGGCAACCGGGGAGCTGCTTTGCATGCACCGCGGGTTTACCGGAATGGGGCTGAGCGAGCTGCTGAAAACCGCCGATGTGCCGAAGGGGTCGTTCTACCACTACTTCCGCTCTAAAGAGGCGTTTGGCGTGGCGCTGCTGGAGCGCCACTATGCGGGTTACCATCAGCGCCTGGCGGCGCATTTCGCCAGCGGCGAGGGCAACTGTCGGGATCGTGTTCTGGCTTATTATCAGGAGACGCTGGCCCAGTTTTGTGCCCAGGGCATTATTAGCGGTTGTCTGACGGTGAAACTGTCTGCCGAAGTGTGCGATCTCTCCGAAGATATGCGCACCGCGATGGATAAAGGGGCCACGGGTGTGATCACCCTGCTGGCGCAGGCGCTGGCGAAAGGCCGGGATGAGAAGTCACTCGCTTTCACTGGCGAACCGCTCACACAGGCGCAGGTGCTCTACTCCCTGTGGCTGGGCGCCAACCTGCAGGCCAAAATATCCCGCAGTGCGCTGCCGCTGGAGAGCGCACTGGACCATGTTAAAAACATCATTGCTACGCCTGGCGTTTAACAGGCGTTTTTATTTCATGAATTACTAGACGACCGGTCTACTCAGGAGCCACTATGTCAGCCGAAAAATTATTTACCCCGCTTAAAGTGGGCGCGATCGTTGCACCAAACCGTGTCTTTATGGCACCCCTTACGCGTCTGCGCAGCATTGAGCCGGGGGATATCCCCACCCCACTGATGGGCGAATACTATCGCCAGCGCGTCAGCTCGGGTCTGATCATCTCTGAAGCCACTCAGATCTCCGCCCAGGCCAAAGGCTATGCTGGCGCACCTGGCCTGCACAGCCCGGAGCAGATCGCGGCGTGGAAGAAAATCACCGACGGCGTGCACGCCGAAGATGGCCGCATCGCGGTCCAGCTGTGGCACACCGGCCGCATCTCGCACAGCAGCATCCAGCCTGGCGGCGAAGCGCCGGTTTCGGCCTCTGCCCTCAACGCGGGAACCCGCACCTCCCTGCGCGATGAAAATGGCCACGCGATCCGCGTCGACACCACCACCCCGCGCGCGCTGGAGCTGGACGAGATCCCTGGCATCGTCAACGACTTCCGCCAGGCGGTCGCCAATGCCCGTGAAGCCGGTTTCGACCTGGTCGAGCTGCATGGTGCCCACGGCTATCTGCTGCACCAGTTCCTGTCGCCGTCTTCTAACCAGCGCACCGATCAGTACGGCGGCAGCGTAGAAAACCGCGCCCGTCTGGTGCTGGAAGTGATTGATGCTGTTTCAAAAGAGTGGAGCGCCGATCGCATCGGGATCCGCGTCTCGCCTATCGGTTCGTTCCAGAATGTCGACAACGGGCCGAACGAAGAAGCCGATGCGCTGTACCTGATCGAAGAGCTGGCTAAACGCGGCATCGCCTACTTGCACATGTCCGAGCCAGACTGGGCGGGTGGTGAGCCATACACCGACGCCTTCCGCCAGAAAGTGCGCGACCGCTTCCCGGGCGTGATCATCGGTGCAGGCGCGTATACGCCGGAAAAAGCAGAAGATCTGATCAACAAGGGGCTGATTGATGCCGTGGCCTTTGGCCGCGCCTACATCGCCAACCCGGATCTGGTGGCGCGCCTGGAGCGTAAAGCCGAGCTGAACCCGCAGCGTCCGGAGAGCTTCTACGGCGGCGGCGCGGAAGGTTATACCGATTACCCTTCTTTATAATCCCTTCATTGATAGCGGCGACGATTCGCCGCTATACTAAAACATCGTTTCTGTTCAAGATGATAAAAAGCTAAGAGGATAATATGCGCCTACTTCACACCATGCTGCGCGTTGGCGACCTGCAACGTTCCATCGAGTTCTACACCAACGTACTGGGCATGTCCCTGCTGCGCACCAGCGAAAACCCGGAGTACAAATACTCCCTGGCCTTTGTCGGCTACGGCCCGGAGAGCGACGAAGCGGTTATCGAACTGACCTATAACTGGGGCGTTGAGAGCTACGACCTGGGTAACGCTTATGGCCATATCGCGCTGGAAGTGGATAACGCGGCCGAAGCCTGTGAGCGTATCCGTAGCAACGGCGGCAACGTCACCCGTGAAGCGGGTCCGGTTAAGGGCGGCACCACGGTGATCGCGTTTGTTGAAGATCCAGACGGTTACAAAATCGAACTGATCGAAGCCAAAGACGCGGGTCGCGGTCTGGGCAACTGATCCCTGCGGGCGCGCCATGCGCCCGTTGTTTTACTGCATCTCATTGCAAAATTTGCCATAATGCCCACTGCTTTTTTCCCCTTGTAAGAGATCCAGATGTCCGATAACGCTCAACTTACCGGTCTGTGCGACCGTTTTCGTGGTTTTTATCCTGTAGTCATTGATGTCGAAACCGCTGGATTTAATGCCAAAACCGATGCGCTGCTGGAGATTGCCGCCATCACGTTGAAAATGGATGAACAGGGCGATTTGCTGCCGGACGCCACGCTACACTTCCACGTTGAACCCTTTGAAGGGGCCAATCTGCAGCCTGAGGCACTGGCGTTTAACGGCATCGATCCGCATAACCCGCTGCGTGGGGCGGTCAGCGAATATGACGCGCTGCATGCCATTTTCAAGATGGTGCGCAAGGGCATGAAAGACCAGAACTGTAATCGGGCCATTATGGTGGCGCATAACGCGACCTTCGATCACAGCTTTATGATGGCCGCCGCCGAGCGTGCGTCACTGAAGCGGAACCCGTTCCACCCGTTTGTCACCTTCGATACCGCCGCATTAAGCGGGCTGGCGCTGGGACAAACCGTACTGTCGAAAGCCTGCATTACCGCCGGGATTGAGTTTGACGGCACCCAGGCGCACTCTGCCCTCTACGATACCGAGCGGACAACGGAACTGTTTTGTGAAATTGTGAACCGCTGGAAACGCCTTGGCGGCTGGCCGCTGCCGGAAGCGGAAAACAACGCATAAAAAAAGCGACCATAAGGTCGCTTTTTTATTTACCGGGCGCGGTGGATCACTCGGCGCCTGGCTCTTCTGATTTGTATTTCGCAGCCGTCTCTTTGATCAGCTGTTGCAGTTCGCCACGCTGATACATCTCAATCAGGATATCGCAGCCGCCAACCAGTTCACCGTCAACCCACAGCTGCGGGAAGGTCGGCCAGTTGGCGTATTTTGGCAGCTCAGCGCGGATATCCGGGTTCTGCAGAATATCAACGTAAGCAAAACGTTCGCCACAGGCAGAGAGCGCCTGGACCGCCTGAGCGGAGAAACCACAGCTTGGCAGCTTCGGAGAACCTTTCATGTACAGCAGGATCGGGTTTTCAGCAATCTGCTGCTGAATTTTTTCAATAGTAGTGCTCATGTTTTGCTTCCTTTAACTTCTGTTACGGCAATCGTCTGACATTGTAGCGTTTCAGACCGACAACGGAAAATAACATTTTTGTCACTTATATGATTTTACCGCGCGTCCCTTAAAGTTGCATTCACAACCTAACTTATCGCGAGATTACCGGCGCTTTTGTTCAGGTAATGCACAAATCACCCCAATGAAATTCTGATTTTTTGCACTTGCTAACGAAACACAGTTTTAGATGCAAAAAGTTTATTAACGCCGGGCCTTTTTATAGATTAGAATCGACGAGTTTTGTAAATCATAAGCCGGTTTATTTATAACCTGCAATTACCAGAGGATTGCCCAGTGGCGCGAATAAATACATTCTCGATCACGCTCTGTGCTTTGCTGTTTACTTCTCTCACATTCACGCCGATGGCTAACGCCTCAGAGCAGGCGCGGCCTTCTGCCGCGCATAAAACGCATCTGGCGAAAGCGACCGAACCCAAGAAAAAAAGCAGTACCAGCAAAACCGCAAAAAAAGAGAGCACCAGTAAAAAGAGCAGCACCAAAAAAAGCCTCGCTAAAACACAGTCAACGAATTCCAGTAAAAAAAGCCGAACCACCTCCCGCAGCGCCAGCCGAACCACGCAAACCGCTTCCCGCGTTGTGACAGAAAAATGCACTGCCCGCAAAGGGCGTAAAGCGCATTGTGTTAAAACCAGCAAAACCACCACCCTTGCCGAAGCGCATAAAGTCCGGGTGCAAAAAGCCCAGAAGACGGCAATGAATAAGCTGATGGGTCAGATTGGTAAACCTTATCGCTGGGGTGGCAGTTCGCCGCGTACTGGCTTTGACTGCAGCGGTCTGGTCTATTACGCCTATAAAGATCTGGTTAAATTCCGCATTCCGCGCACCGCCAACGAAATGTACCACCTGCGTGACGCCTCTCCGGTCGATCGTGGTGAGCTGGAGAGCGGCGACCTGGTGTTCTTCCGCACCCAGGGTCGCGGCACCGCCGATCACGTCGGCGTCTACGTTGGTAATGGCAAATTTATTCAGTCGCCACGCACCGGCCAGGACATTCAGATCACCTCCCTGAGCGAAGACTACTGGCAACGTCATTACGTTGGCGCACGTCGCGTCATGAAGGCTAACACCCTCCGTTAATCCCCTGCCCCGCTGGCGTCTCAGCGGGGTAAGTTCCTCTTTTGCATACGCTTTCAATTTGCTACTCTACCCCTTCATTCAATAGGGTTATTAAATGGATCACTATAATAAGGAGAGAAGCAATGTCGTTTGAATTACCTGCATTACCGTATGCAAAAGACGCCCTGGCCCCGCATATCTCGGCGGAGACCCTGGAATACCACTACGGCAAACACCACCAGACCTACGTCACTAACCTGAACAACCTGATCGGCGGCAGCGCCTTCGAAGGGAAAACCCTGGAAGAGATCGTGCGCACATCAGACGGCGGCGTGTTCAACAATGCTGCTCAGGTGTGGAACCACAGCTTCTACTGGCACTGCCTGGCACCCAATGCAGGCGGCGAACCGACGGGCGAACTGGCTGCGGCCATCAATACTGCATTCGGCAGCTTTGCAGAATTTAAAGCGAAGTTTACCGATGCCGCGGTGAAGAACTTTGGCGCAGGCTGGACCTGGCTGGTAAAAGAGACCGACGGCACGCTGGCGATCGTCTCTACGTCTAACGCGGGAACGCCGTTAACCACCAGCGCTACCCCGCTGCTGACCGTCGACGTCTGGGAACATGCGTATTACATCGATTACCGTAATGCGCGCCCGAACTACCTTGAGCACTTCTGGGCGCTGGTAAACTGGGAATTTGTGGCGAAGAACTTCGCGGCATAATGAAAACGCCGAAGGGAGCTCCTTCGGCGTTATTTTATTCGGTGGCGCAAACCGGCTCGGGGTGTTTTCGCCCGGAGGCAAAGACCAGAATAAGTCCCAGGGCTGCAATAATCGCCCCCATCACCGGGACAAAGCTGTAACCCATCCCGCTGGAAATAACGGCCCCACCGGCAGCCGCCCCCAGCGCATTCCCCAGGTTAAAAGCACCGATATTTACCGACGACGATAAGCCTGGCGCATCGCTGGCCACGCGCATAACGCGCATCTGCAGCGGCGGAACCACCGCAAAGGTCGCCATACCCCAGACTACCATCGCCACGGCCGCGCCCACTTCATTACGCGCCAGCCACGGAATAGCTAGCATGATCACGATCAGCAGGAGTAAAAAGCCTTTCAGAGTGCCACTTACGGACTTGTCCGCCAGCTTGCCGCCGAGATAGTTGCCGATGGAGAAACCAACGCCAATCAGCACCAGCATGACGGTGATAAAGGCCGGCGTCGCCTGGTTGATATCATGCAGCACTGGGGCAATGTAGGTGTAGAGCGTAAACATCGCGCCAGCCCCGAGGACGGTAGTCAGCAAGGCAGATAACACCTGCGGCCGTAGCAGGACCGCCAGCTCTTTGCGCACCTCCGGCTTTTCACCCGCCCCGCCCGCTGGCAGGGAGAAGAACAGCGCGATTATTGAGACCACACCCAGCAGCGCGGTGGCCAGGAAGGACATGCGCCAGCCAATCACTTCACCCATCCAGGTTGCGGCCGGCACGCCGCCGATATTGGCGATGGTCAGGCCCATAAACATGGTGGCGACGGCGCTGGCCTGCTTATGCTTCGGCACTACGCTGGCAGCGACCACCGACCCGAGGCCAAAGAAGGCGCCGTGGTTCAGGCTGGTCAGAATTCGGGACAGCATCAGGGTGGTGTAATCCGGGGAAAGCGCCGACAGCACGTTACCGACGGTAAAGATCGCCATCAGGAAGATCAGCGCGTTACGGCGACCGCGATGGGACAGCAGCAGGGTCATCAGCGGCGCACCCACCATCACGCCGATGGCGTAGGCGCTGATCAGCATGCCCGCAGCGGGAATTGAGACATCCACGCCCCGGGCGATAACCGGCAGCAGGCCCATCGGGGAAAATTCGGTTGTGCCGATACCAAAGGCGCCAATGGCCAGGGCCAGCAGCGGAAAATTGATTCTCATACTTCAACTCCAGACACCGTGTCGTCAGGCGACACAGAACAATGAAGGCGAAAGCATGACACCAATCACAAAAAATGAGAAGTTAACAATTTGGCAAAAGATTTTTGCCGGGCGCGTAACAATCAGCGCAGGAACGAGGGAGAGCGGAACTCTCCCGCATCAATCAGTGCAGTGCCGCAGTCAGACCGCTGGCAACAATCAGACTCAGAACAATAATGGTGGTAATCAGCGAAAACTTAAGATCGGTACTCATCAATTTTTCTCCTTTTAATCACCCTATGAAGAGTGAGCCTGCTCATTTTTACACAGTTCCGGGTAAAAATCTTGCTGGATTTAGATTGATATCGGTTTTTGCTCTTCCCCTTTTGGCCAAGATAAGACAAAATTCCACGCTAAATTTATTAGCGTACCGGCCATTGACCCCCTCCTGACGTCCTGTGTCGTTTTCCCGGCGTACCGCAATTCAAATTGCGCAATTAGGGCGAGTGAAGGCAAACGTTTACCTATTGGTTTTTCAGGAGCTTAGATATGGTCTGGAGTGACATCTGATGGCAACAATTAAAGACGTGGCGAAACGCGCAAACGTTTCCACTACAACCGTATCACATGTTATTAACAAAACTCGCTTTGTCGCGGAAGAGACCCGTAACAACGTCTGGGCGGCCATTAAAGAGCTGCACTACTCTCCCAGCGCCGTAGCCCGCAGTCTGAAGGTTAATCACACCAAATCGATCGGCCTGCTGGCGACCAGCAGCGAAGCGCCCTATTTTGCGGAAATTATTGAAGCAGTAGAGAAGAACTGCTTCCAGAAGGGCTACACCCTGATCCTCGGCAACGCCTGGAACAGCCAGGAAAAACAGCGCGCCTATCTGTCGATGATGGCGCAGAAGCGCGTCGACGGCCTGATGGTGATGTGTTCCGAATACCCGGAATCCCTGCTGTCGATGCTGGAAGAGTATCGCAATATTCCGATGGTGGTGATGGACTGGGGCGAAGCCAAGGCTGACTTCACCGACTCGGTGATCGATAACGCTTTTGAAGGCGGCTACATGGCCGGGCGATATCTTATCGAACGCGGTCACCGTGAAATCGGGGTGATCCCGGGAGCGCTGGAGCGCAACACCGGCGCCGGGCGTCTGGCGGGCTTTATGAAAGCGATGGAAGAGGCCTTAATCACGGTCCCGGAAAACTGGATTGTGCAGGGCGACTTTGAACCGGAGTCCGGCTACCGCGCCATGCAGCAGATCCTCTCCCAGAGTCCGCGCCCGACCGCCATCTTCTGTGGCGGAGACATTATGGCAATGGGTGCGCTCTGTGCCGCCGATGAGATGGGCCTGCGCGTTCCGCAGGACGTTTCGCTGATCGGGTATGATAACGTGCGTAACGCCCGCTTCTTTACCCCGGCGCTGACCACCATCCACCAGCCAAAAGATTCGCTGGGGGAGACCGCCTTCAACATGCTGCTGGACCGTATCGTCAATAAGCGCGAAGAGTCCCAGTCAATTGAGGTGCATCCGCGCCTGATCGAACGCCGTTCCGTGGCGGATGGCCCGTTCCGCGACTACCGCCGTTAATCCTCTCCGGGAGCCAGCACCTCTGGCTCCCGCAGCCACTCCCGGTTCATCGTTTCACTGTCTCCCAGATAATCCAGCAGCCAGGCCAGGGCCGGTGACATATCGTTTTGTTGCCAGGTCAGGCAGCAGGCCGCATCCGGGAAAGGATTTTCCAGCGTCAGCTCGACCCACTTCCCGCTGTCGATCCACGGCCGGGCAAAATGCACCGGCACCATCCCCACGCACAGACCAGCCGAGAGGCAGGTGGCGGACGATTCCCAGTCCGGGGTGACGATCCGCCGCTGGTTATCCAGTAGCCAGGTGATGCGTTTCGGCAGCGAGCGGGAGGTGTCCTCACGCACCAGCGAGGGCCAGTTGCGCAGGGTATCATCGCTGAGCGGCCCTTCCATGGCGGCCAGCGGATGATGGCTGGCGACCACGCAGATCCAGCTCAGCGTGCCCATATCACGAAACGCATAGCGGCCCCCGACCGGGATCGCCTGGGTGGCACCGATCGCCATCTCCACCCTGCCGTCCGCCAGCGCGTCCCAGACGCCGTTAAAGACCTCCTGCGACACCCGCAGCTCGACGTCGGAAAAGTGGCGGTAAAAATCGACAATCATCTGCCGGGTGCGCTCGGGGCGCACGATATTATCCACCGCAATGGAGATATGGCTCCGCCAGCCGTTAGCGATCTGCTGACACTGTTCGCGGGTGATCTGCATTTTTTTGATAACAGACCGCCCCTCTTTGAGAAACCACGTCCCGGCAGGCGTGAGTTCCACGTCGCGGTGACGCCGCTCAAACAGCGGTACTGCCAGCCACTCCTCCAGCTGACGCACGGTGTAGCTGATGGCGGACGGGACGCGATGCAGCTCCTGCGCTGCTCCGCTGAAGCTGCCGTTACGCGCCACGGCATCCACCACTTCAAGAGAATATTCTGACCACATTTTCTGCCTGCAAAATTTTTGAATGCAACCGCCAAATATTAGCGTTTCACAAGCGGGTTTGCACTCCCTACACTCAGCGGCTACCCAAACCTGCGCCCAAACGGAGTAATAAAATAATGACACCCGGGAAAGGATTTTTAGTCTGGCTCGGCGGCTTAAGCGTGCTGGGCTTTCTCGCCACCGATATGTACCTGCCAGCCTTCGCCATCATGCAGGAAAATCTGCAAACCCCGGCGGCGGCCATCAGCGCCAGCCTGAGCCTGTTCCTGGCTGGCTTTGCCTTTGCTCAGCTGCTGTGGGGACCAATGTCCGACCGCTTCGGCCGTAAGCCAGTTTTACTGGCGGGCTTAGCCATTTTTGCCCTCGGCTGCCTCGGCATGCTGTGGGTTCGCGATGCCACCTGGCTGCTGGTGCTGCGCTTCATCCAGGCGGTGGGGGTTTGTGCCGCAGCGGTCACCTGGCAGGCGCTGGTGACCGACTACTACCCGGCCTCGCGCACTAACCGTATTTTTGCCACCATCATGCCGCTGGTCGGACTCTCTCCGGCGCTGGCCCCGTTGCTCGGCAGCTGGATCCTCGCCCATTTCAGCTGGCAGGCGATTTTTGCGGTGCTGTTTGTTATCACCCTGGTGCTGATGATCCCGGCCTTTAGCCTGAAGCCAGCGGCAGTGAAAAATGAACAACCTAAACAACGCGTCACCTTTATATCGCTGTTGCGCTCGCGTACCTATCGCGGCAACGTCCTGATTTATGCCGCCTGCTCTGCGAGCTTCTTCGCCTGGCTGACCGGCTCGCCGTTTATCCTCAGCGACATGGGCTACAGCCCGGCGGCGATCGGCCTGAGCTACGTCCCGCAGACCATCGCCTTTCTGATTGGTGGCTATGGCTGCCGTGCCGCGCTACAGAAATGGCAGGGTCATCAGATGCTGCCGTGGCTGCTGGGCCTGTTTGCCGTCAGCGTGATCGCCACCTGGGCGGTCGGGTTTATCCCGGGCGTGGGTCTGACTGAGCTGCTGATCCCCTTCTGTCTGATGGCGGTGGCGAACGGTGCGATCTACCCAATTGTGGTGGCCCAGGCCCTGCGTCCTTTCCCACAGGCGACCGGCAGCGCCGCCGCGCTGCAGAACACCCTGCAGTTGGGTCTCTGCTTCCTGGCGAGCCTGCTGGTGTCGTGGCTGATTGCCACCCCGCTGCTGACCACTACCAGCGTGATGGTGGTGACTGTGGTGCTGGCGGCGCTGGGCTATCGGATGCAGTACATCCCCGCCAGCCAGCGGGATGACAGCCTGCAGGCCGAATCGTCACGCGCCTGACAGAATATGTAGTTAGCTTGCTAACGATATCCTGTTGAATCACTGCGATATCAGTCCTATACTCACTGAAGCGTTCTGATAAATACTACAAATATTAAGTGTTAACGGGAGCCGGAGCGCTCCCGTTTTACCATGGATGGCCTTTCGGCAAGGGTCCTCTCCCTTCCTCTGTTCTACGTCGGATATTAGCCTCACGGGTCACTCCCGTGAAATTTCTCACTGTCCATAAAGAGCGTCTACGCTGTTTATGGGTTCTGATCACATCAGGTGATGGAGAAGCTATGAGTTCATCGTGTATAGAAGAAGTCAGCATCCGGAATGATGACTGGTTCCGGATCGTCAACGAATTGCTGAGCCGCGCGGGTATCACCATCAACGGCCCGGCATCCTCCGATCTACAAATTAAACACCCCGATTTTTTTAAACGCGTCCTGCAGCAGGGCTCGCTGGGTCTTGGCGAGAGCTATATGGACGGCTGGTGGGAGTGCGAGCGACTGGATATCTTTTTCAACAACGTCCTGCGGGCGGGCCTGGAAACACAGCTTCCCAGCCACCTGAAGGATACGCTACGGATCGCCACCGCCCGCCTGTTCAACCTGCAGAGTAAAAAACGTGCCTGGATCGTTGGCAAAGAACATTACGATCTCGGGAACGACCTGTTCAGCCGCATGCTCGACCCCACCATGCAGTACTCCTGCGGTTACTGGAAAGAGGCGATCACCCTCGAACAGGCCCAGCAGGATAAATTACGTCTGATATGCGAAAAACTGCAGTTGAAACCCGGCATGCGGGTGCTCGATATAGGCTGTGGCTGGGGTGGGCTGGCGCATTTTATGGCGTATCACTATGGCGTCAGCGTGGTGGGCGTGACCATCTCCGCTGAACAGCAAAAAATGGCTCAGGCGCGCTGTGAGGGGCTTGATGTCACCATCCTGCTGCAGGATTACCGCGACCTGCGCGACCAGTTCGATCGCATTGTCTCCGTGGGGATGTTTGAACATGTCGGGCCGAAGAACTACCGCACCTATTTTGAGGTGGTGGATCGCAACCTCAAGCCGGACGGTCTGTTTCTGCTGCACACCATCGGTTCACAAAAAACCGATCATCACGTCGACCCATGGATCGATAAATACATCTTTCCGAATGGCTGTTTACCCTCAGTTCGCCAGATTGCCAATGCCAGCGAAGCCCATTTTGTGATGGAAGACTGGCATAATTTCGGCGCTGATTACGATACGACCCTGATGGCATGGCATGAACGTTTCCTCGCCGCCTGGCCGGAGATCGCAGACAACTATTCCGAACGATTTAAACGGATGTTCAGCTATTACCTGAATGCCTGCGCCGGGGCGTTTCGCGCCCGTGATATTCATCTGTGGCAGGTGGTGTTCAGCCGCGGCGTGGAGAACGGTTTGCGGGTGGCACGCTAAACAAAACACCCCGGCTTGCCGGGGTGTTTTTTATCACGCGTCGTTGAGCGTCTGTTGGATGGCGGCTGCCTCTTTGGCCGCCAGTACGCGCTCCACGGTATCGACCACCGCCTGGGTTTGCGGATCGATTTCAATATTGACCCGATGACCCAGCTTTTTATTGCCGAGGGTGGTGCGCTGCAGGGTCTCCGGGATCAGGTGCACGCAGAAACGGGTTGGGGTCACTTCCCCCACCGTCAGGCTGATGCCGTCCACGCCAATAAATCCTTTATAAAGGATGTATTTCATTAATGACGGATCCTGAACTTTAAACCAGATCTGGCGGTTATTTTCTGAGGTCAGGATTTTAGAAATTTCCGCCGTGGTCATAATATGGCCCGACATTAAATGACCGCCGATTTCATCGCTGAATTTCGCCGCGCGCTCAACGTTAACGATATCGCCTTCAGCCAGTTCACCCAGGTTGGTGATGCGCAGCGTTTCCTTCATTAAATCGAAACTGATCAGGTTCCCGTTGATCTCGGTGACCGTCAGACAACACCCGTTGTGCGCAACCGATGCCCCGGTCTCCAGCCCATCGAGCATCTCATCCGGCAGGGCCACAACATGGGTTCGGAAGTTGGGTTTTTCATCAATGGACACCAGTTTCGCGGTGCCCTGCACAATACCAGTAAACATGCTTACAACTCCTGTTTGTTCCTTCGGTGATGACACCGTTTAATCTCACCACAATAACAGTTGAAAATAGAGGTTGCCAGTACCCCCCTTTTCTGGCGATTTTTTCACTAGATAATTAGCTTATCCCCGCTACAATAGCTGGAATTCCCCTCGTCTTTTTCTTGCTGCATTTCGCAGCGGCTTTTTCTTTATCAAATAACAACAATATCAAAGGTGTTCACGTGCAGAAGTACTTGATTGAAGCGCGTCAGTTATTAGCCCTGGCGATCCCGGTAATACTTGCGCAAATTGCCCAGACCTCGATGGGATTCGTCGATACCGTCATGGCGGGCGGCTACAGCGCCACCGATATGGCCGCGGTCGCCATCGGCACCTCTATCTGGCTGCCGGCTATTTTATTCGGTCACGGCCTGCTGCTGGCGTTAACCCCGACTGTTGCACAGCTCAACGGCTCCGGGCGTCGGGAACGTATTGCCCATCAGATCCGCCAGGGCTTCTGGCTGGCGGGTTTTGTCTCGGTGCTGATCATGATTGTCCTGTGGAATGCGGGCTATATTATTCACGCCATGCGCAATATTGATCCGGCCCTGGCGGATAAAGCCGTCGGCTATTTACGCGCCCTGCTCTGGGGGACGCCAGGTTATTTATTCTTCCAGGTGGCGCGTAACCAGTGCGAAGGTCTGGCGAAGACCAAACCGGGCATGGTGATGGGATTCATTGGGCTGCTGGTGAATATTCCGGTGAACTACATCTTTATTTACGGCCATTTCGGCATGCCGGAATTGGGTGGCGTCGGCTGCGGCGTGGCGACGGCGGCGGTGTACTGGGTCATGTTCTTCGGCATGCTCTCATACGTGAAGCGCGCCCGTTCCATGCGCGATATTCGCTACGAAGCCGGTTTCAGCAAACCGGACATGGCGGTGGTGAAACGTCTGATGCAGCTGGGCCTGCCCATCGCCCTGGCGCTGTTCTTCGAAGTGACGCTGTTCGCGGTGGTTGCCCTGCTGGTCTCCCCGCTGGGGATTGTCGACGTGGCCGGTCACCAGATCGCCCTTAACTTCAGCTCGCTGATGTTCGTTCTACCGCTGTCACTCGCTGCCTCCGTGACCATTCGCGTCGGGTATCGCCTCGGCCAGGGCTCAACCCTGGATGCGCAAACCGCCGCCCGCACCGGGATTGGCGTTGGGGTGTGCATGGCGGTCTGCACCGCCCTGTTCACCGTCACGCTGCGGGAGCAGATCGCCCTGCTGTATAACGACAATCCGGAAGTGGTGATCCTCGCCTCCCAGCTGATGCTGCTGGCGGCGGTGTATCAGATCTCCGACTCGATTCAGGTGATTGGCAGCGGCGTGCTGCGTGGCTATAAAGATACCCGCTCAATCTTCTTTATCACCTTTATCGCCTACTGGGTGCTGGGGCTGCCGAGCGGTTATATTCTGGCCCTCACCGACCTGGTAGTGGATCGGATGGGCCCCGCTGGCTTCTGGATGGGCTTTATTATCGGCTTAACCTCTGCCGCGATCATGATGATGCTGCGCATGCGCTTCCTGCAGCGTCAGCCATCAAGCGTAATTTTGCAACGCGCTGCACGCTAATTGCGCACCAGCCGCCTGCGGGCGGCTACTTTCTCTTCATTTTGCGCGGGAATACAGCAATCGCGTGAATTCGTGAAGAAATTTGCAGTTTTCCTCTTGCCTGATGCCCGCACTGCCGCTAATATTCGTCCCCGTTGTCACACACAACAATGCGTTCATAGCTCAGTTGGTTAGAGCACCACCTTGACATGGTGGGGGTCGTTGGTTCGAGTCCAATTGAACGCACCATTCTCTACAGTGCGTCCGTAGCTCAGTTGGTTAGAGCACCACCTTGACATGGTGGGGGTCGGTGGTTCGAGTCCACTCGGACGCACCATTTCAGTTAGTCCTCAGCAGTTCTCTTTTTTACTCTCTCGCTAATCAAACACCCTTTTAAACACATTACTCATGCTTCCCGCATACCGTACTGATGCCGCTGACACATCGCGCAGCGTTCCGTTTCCGGATCAAAGGTATAAAACGCCCGCTGGCAGCAACGGCAGGATTTTTGTATCCAGCTAAAGCGCTGCAGCCTGTTTTCACTTATCTGTTTTTCAATGCGAACCGCGTCCACGGGACAGACCACCGCGCAGCTGTTGCAGCCGGTACAGGATGACGATGAGAACGTCAGCGCCCCCTCGCTCAGGCTCAACGCCTTCTCTACACAGACTCTGGCGCAGGCACCGCAGGCCGTGCATTGCGTCTTATCCATGGCCAGCTGATATTCGCTGATTGCGGAAAATGCCTGACGACGGGCCCGACGCCCGGTGCGAACGGTGGCTGACTGAACGTCCGTTTCGCTGGCTTTGATAAAGTGTCGCCGCCCGGTGTTGATCGCTTTTGGCGGCGGTGGAAGGATCTGCCAGACCGGGGCATTCAGCGCCCGGAGCCGGATATTCAGTGTCGCAACGGCACGCACCCAGCCGGGGAAGGCGTCCATTTCCATCTCCACCGCGCGGATCCCGTGCTGCTGATGCCACATCAGTAACTCCCCAACGGACGGCTCCAGCGTGGAAAAAGGCGCCACCAGCGTCGATGCGGTATAGCGGCGGGTTTCAGGCCGAATGTTTTGCAGCGCATCCGTCGGACAGACAAACAGGCAGCGGCCACATTGCAGGCAATCCAGCTCGTTAATGGTCGGCGTGCAGGCCGTTGCGGTAATGGCCTGCACCGGACATGCCGCCACGCAGGCCTGGCAGTCGTGGCGGGGAAAGTGTTTGCGCAAGCAGGACTCCCCCACGCCGGGTGGCGCGGGGGGTTGCGTCAGGCGAAATAGCGCCATCAGTTAATGCAGAAGAACATAAAGCGGAACAACACTTCAGACAGCACCAGCAGCAGGCTGCCGACCATCAACCCGAGCTTACCCTGACGCCATGCGCTTACTGCAAACAGCAGCGCGCCGAGCACGGATAGGGTCCAGCTAAACAGTCGCAGACCGCTGAGCTGGGTGAAGATCTCCAGCGGCTGATGCGGCAGGGTGACAATTCCACTCAGGCTGGCGCTCGCCAGATACGCCATATAGTCCGGCTGCGCCAGCAAGCGGATCGCCACAATCGCCACCACCATCGCCGCCGCGAAACGCATCACTGACTGACGCTCCCGGGCCACGGACCGCGCTTTCAGCATCGGCAGCCATGCCAGCGCCACCGCGCCCAGCACGCCAACGGCGCCGTAAAACATCAGCCAGGTGTTGAAATGGCTCCAGGTGATGACCGACGTATGGGCATAGATCGCGCTCATGCACCAGACATCGATCAGCCCCAGCACCGTAGCAACAGGCAGTAACAGCGGGATCAGCTGCTTTCTGACCAGCATCACCAGTGTGCAAAGCCCTAACGCCGCCAGATACAGGCTGGCGAAGACGATCTCACGGCTCAGCCAGGAGCTGGCAACGTGACGCAGGGCGTTAAACGCGTTCAGCGGATAGCCGAGGTGCAGAGTGGAAACCACCAGCCCCAGGCCCCCGGCCACGCAGGCGATCAGCATCCCTGGCAACAGCTGGGGTTTAACCTCCGGCACGCGCGACCCCGCCCGGGCGGAGAGGGTCAGGAAGATCGTCATGCCCACCGAGCCCTGAACCAGCAGGGTAAAGATCAGAAGCGGTAACTCATGCATGCGGCTGTTCCTCTTTTTCTGCACCCTGATGCGCTTTAACCACCAGGTTAGGCCGGGTAATAGACGAATCCGGCAGGCCCTGCACGTCACAGAGGTTGCCGTACTTCGCACGCAGCTCCTCGATCGGCCCGAACTGGATCGCCCCCAGCGGACAGGTGGCAACACAAATTGGCTGTTCGCCTTTGGCCTGCAAATCCACGCAAAAATCGCATTTTGACATCTGCCCGGTCTCCTCATTCATCTGCGGCGCGCCGTAAGGACAGGACCAGGCGCAATAGCCGCAGCCAACGCATTTATTGGTATCGACGCGCACAATGCCGTCCCCCGGGCGCTTATGCATCGCCGTGGTCGGGCAGTTTTTGGTGCAAATCGGATCCGCGCAGTGGTTGCAGGAGATCGACAGGGTGTAGGCATAAACGTTATTGGCAAAGCCGCCCTGCCCGGTCGGGATAAACCCGCCGCCCTTCACCTCATAGACGCGGCGAAAACGGCGTCCCACCTCGAGGTTATGCTTGTCCTTACAGGCCACCTGGCAGGCTTTACACCCGGAGCAACGTGACGAGTCAATGAAAAAGCCAAGCTGCTTATCGCTGACCGGTGGGTATTCCTTATACTGCTGACTCATACTTTGCGACCTCCACAAGCATGGTTTGATGAGAATTGCCTTTCGCAAGCGGAGTAATGCGTGCGGAGCTCAGGACGTTGGCACACCCGCCGTGATCGACGCCTTCGGCATCCGGCTGCCACCAGGCCCCGGCCTGCATGGCGACTACTCCAGGCATAATGCGCATGGTGACTTCTGCCGGGACCTGGCAGACGCCGCGCTGGTTGTGAATACGCACGCTATCCCCCTGACGGATCCCGCGCTTCCGGGCATCTGACGGGTTGATCCACAGTTTTTGCACCTGCACTTCCTGCAGCCAGGGGTTGGCATACTGCGTGGAGTTGGCGCGGTTTTTCCCTTTCCAGGTGATCAGCTGGAGCGGGAACTGCTTCGCGAGCGCATCCTCCGGGCCTTCGTGCGCCGGAACGTAATGCGACAGCGCCGGGATCTCCGGGTTATTCATGTCGTACAAACGCTTCGAGAAGATCTCAATTTTCCCGGACGGCGTCGGGAAGGGATGATTCTGCGGATCGCGGATGTTGTCTTCAAAGGCGATATGCGGCTTGCCCTTAAAAAGATGCTGACGTTTTTCCCGCAGCTCGGCGAACGTCGGCAGATGTTCATCCGGCATGGAAAGACGGGTCTGCTCCCAGATATGCTCAATCCACGCCTGCTCGGTGCGGCCTTCGCTGAACTGCGGCTCGATCCCCAGCTTAGCGGCGACTTCACGCTGCCAGTCATAGTCAGAGCGGCGTTCAAACTCCGGCTCAATCAGCTTCTCTGACAGGATCAGATAGCTTGCCGTTCCCCAGGTTTCCCCGATGTTCCAGCGTTCCATAAAGCTGGTTTCCGGTAACAGCAGATCCGCATAGCGGGCGCTCGGGGTCATATAGAGGTCGCTGGCGACGATAAACTCGATCTTTGACTCATCCTCAAGCACCTTCACCGCCTGATGCAGATCCGGGTTCTGGTTCGCCAGGTAGTTGCCCGCCAGCGAGAAGAGGATCCGGATATTGCTCTGGAGCTTATCCCCGCCTTTCAGCCCCTGCTCTGCCGTCACCTTGCTGGCATCGTCGGCGGCCTGCACCCAGTTCATGATTGAGATGCTCTCTTTGACCGCGTTATCTGGCATCTCCGGGCCTGCGGCGAATTTACGGTTGCTGCTGCCGCCATAGCCTGCTGCCCAGCCGCCCTTAATGCCGACGTTGCCGGTAAGGGTTGCCAGCAGCGTCGACCCGCGGGCAGTACGCTCGCCGCAGTTATGGCGCTGCGGACCCCAGCCCTGAATCAGGGCCGCCGGTTTGGTGTTGGCGTAGTCGCGCGCCAGCTGGCGAATGGTCTGGGCCGGGACGCGGGTGATCTTTTCCGCCCACTCGGGGGTTTTAACCTGACCGTCTTTATCCCCCATCAGGTAGGCCACCAGCGATTCGTTGGCGGGCACGCCCTCCGGCATGGAGGCCTCGTCAAAGCCGAGGGTATAGCGATCGATAAAGGCTTTATCGTGCAGATTTTCGCTGACGATGACGTACATCATCGCGTCCATCAGGGCATTGTCGGTGGCGGGCAGCAGCGGGATCCACTCATCCGCCAGCGACGCCACGGTATCGGAGTAGCGCGGATCGACGACGATAAAGCGGGTGCCGTTCTGTTTCATCTGCTGAAAATAGTGGTTGGTATGGCCGAAGATGGTTTCGGTCGGGTTGTGCCCCCACAAAATCACCAGCTTTGTCTCGGCGAGGGTATCCAGCGAGTTACCGCTGGCGGCCGTGCCGTAGGTATAAGGCGTGGCGGCGGCGGTGTTGCCCATACTCACCGAGTGGTAGTACTCCAGATAGCCCCCGGTGAGATTGAGCAGACGACGCATCATCTTATCGCCGGAGAAGGTGCCCCCGCTGGTGGCGGTATTGTTGTGTACAAAGCGGCACGCCGGGCCATATTTGGCGGTAATGCGCTGCAGGTTATCGGCAATCAGCGTGGTGGCTTCTTCCCAGGAGATGCGCTCAAACTTCCCCTCGCCCCGTTTGCCGACGCGCTTCATCGGATATTTCAGGCGATCCGGGTGGTAGACAAACTTGCGATAGCTGCGACCGCGCACGCAGGCGCGCATCACCGGCATCTCTGGATCGAGCGCGCTATCCGGGCGAGTGGTTATCTGGGTGACCACGCCGTCCGCGACGTGGGCGCGGATATCGCATTTACCACCGCAGTCAAAGGTGCTACAGGTCTGGACGACGCGTTCCGCAGCTCCTGTGACGTCTGATGCCGTTCCGGCTTCGCTTTTGGCGGCAAGGGCCTTGCCGGACATCACAAAGGGCAGCGTCACCAGCGCTGAGCTGGCCTTGAGCAGTCCCCGGCGCGTGATTTCGGGAAAAAGCGCGTCCCTTTTTTCTTTGCGTTCTGACATGTTGTTCCCTCTCAAAAAAGAGGTGCATTCTTCCCCATAACCCCAATTCGGTATTTGATATGAATCAAGTGAGAAAATGTGCCCTGTACTACGCGCGATATTTTTATTTTATTTAGCTAAAACAATTGAGTATGCGAATGTTATTTTTCATATACATTCATAAAACTAATGAATTAGGGGTATGCCACGACTGCCGATTTGCTCATTTTGCGTTTTCAACCACACTTATTTTTCATGGATTAATAACGCGCGGGCCTGAGACGATGTCAGGCAAGCAAAAAAAGGGTGAGCATTGATGAAAAGGATCGCCATTATCGGCGCAGGGCCGACCGGCATTTATACGTTTTTCTCGCTACTGAACCATGGGACGCCGCTTTGCATCACGGTTTATGAGCAGGCTGAAAAAGCCGGGGTTGGCATGCCCTACAGCGATGAAGACAACTCAAGACTGATGCTGGCCAACATCGCCAGCATTGAAATTCCCCCCATCTTTTCCACCTATATTGACTGGCTGCGTACCCAGGACGATGCCCATCTGGCGCGCTACGGCGTGGAGAAATCGACCCTGCATGTGCGCCAGTTCCTGCCGCGCATCCTGCTGGGGGAATATTTCCGCGACCAGTTTGTTCAACTGGTCGAGGAGGCGAAAAAAGTGGGCTTTGAAGTGGAAGTGCGCGAGTCCTGCCAGGTCACCGACGTGGAGGCCACGCCTGAGGGGGTTAATCTCTGGGCCGAGGGTGAGCCGACACCGAAGCAGTTCGATCTGGCGGTAATCGCCACCGGACACGTCTGGCCGGATGAGGAGGCCGCATCGCGATCCTTCTTCCCGAGTCCGTGGTCCGGGCTGATGGAGGCCAAAATCCCCGCCTGCGACGTCGGCATTATGGGCACCTCGCTGAGCGGGCTGGATGCGGCGATGGCGGTGGCCGTTCAGCACGGTACATTTATTGAATCCGAAGATGAACAGATCCAGTTCCGGCTGGATGAGGGCAGCGAGGCGCTGAAGATTGTGCTGATGTCCCGCTCGGGGATCCTGCCCGAAGCCGACTTTTACTGCCCGATCCCCTACGAGCCGCTGACCATCGCCACGGAAGCGGCAATAGATGCCGCTATCGAACAGGGCTCAGAGGGATTACTGGATCGCATCTTTGACCTCATTGTGGCCGAGCTGCAGCACGCCGACCCGCAGTGGAGCAAGGCGGTGGCGTTAGAGACCCTGACGGCTGACACCATTCGCGAGGCCTGGTTTGCCGACCGGGAAAAACAGGGCCCGTTCCGCTGGGCGGTCTCTAACCTTGATGAAGTGGAGCGCAACAAGCGCGACAAACGCACGGTGCCGTGGCGCTACACCATCCTGCGCCTGCACGAGGCCGTGGAGAAGATTGTTCCCCATCTGACTGAAGAGGACAGAGAGCGCTTTAAGGTCGGTCTGGCGCGTATTTTCATCGACAACTATGCGGCGATCCCCTCCCAGTCGATCCGCCGTCTGCTGGCCCTGCGCGAAGCGGGCGTTATCAGCATTCTTACCCTGGGTGCTGATTATGAGCTGGCGTTGAAAGAGGATCGGACGGTGATCCATGTCGAAGGCGAAGCCTGGTATTTCGATGTGTTTATTGACGCGCGCGGGCAGCAACCGCTCAAAACCAAAGATCTGCCGTTTCCGGTCCTGCGCCACCAGCTGGAGTCCGCCGGAGAGGACATTCCTGATGTCGGGGACGACTATACCCTGCTGGCTCCCGACTATCTGCGCGGGAAAATTGCCTTCGGTGCTCTGCCGTACCTGATGCACGATCGCCCCTTTGTGCAGGGGCTGGTGGTGTGCGCCGAGATCGGCGAGGCGATGGCCAAAGCCGCCGTGCAACCCGCCTCGCGGGTGCGCAGATGGCTGCGATTTACCCCAGACTGAAGGCGGTTTCACAGGCGGCGGCCAGCGCCAGTAAGGAGGATTCATCTCCGGCGCAAGAGAGCATTTCGAGCCCTACGGGGAAGCCGGTTTGCGTGCGACCGCAGGGGAGCGTGATGGCGGCAAAGCCGCTGATGGCCGCCAGTTCGGGGCCGCAGCCGGGGGGCATTTTCTCGAGGCTGTCCGGAACCCGGCTCACCGTTGGGTAGAGAAAACCGTCGAGTCGCCCCTGCTCTGCTACCTGTCCCAGGGCCTGTTGCAGCCGACGCCGCAGCTGCCGTCCGGCAAACCACTCCGGCGTTTTTAACCTCTCGCTGGCGAGCATCCGGGTCAGGAGCGGCATAAATTCCGGCAAAAATTGCCCGGAGGCGACAATCCCCCGGAGCCCTTCAGGTGCGCCGGGGTGCTGCTGTATCCAGACGTCAAACCCCACGCGAAATTCAGACAGGCTCAGACAGGTCGCCTTTGCCAGTTCGGACAGGATCGGCAGGTCAATGTCGACGATCGTCGCGCCGTGCCGCCTTAAGGTGGCGATAGCGTCATGCCAGACGGCCAGTTGCTGAGGATCACGCCCTTCCAGGGCGCGGATAACGCCCAACCGCACGCCTTTCAGCGACAGAGGTTGAACGGTGCCAGACGTCTGGCCATGGATAATCGCATGCAACAGGGCTGCGTCCTGCACGCTATGCACCATCGGCCCCACCGTGTCTTTACTCAGGGAGAGCGGCGCGATGCCCTGCATCTGCACCCGGCGCACCCGCGCCTCAACCCCACCAGCCCGGTATAGCTGCACGGGATGCGGATCGAGCCGCCGGTATCGGTGCCGAGCGCGCCTTCCGCCATCCCGGCCGCCACCGCCGCCGCGCTGCCCCCGCTGGAGCCGCCTGCGGTGATACCCGGAAACTGCGGGTGACGCACATCCCCGCCAAGGGAGCTGCGGGAGCGGACGTCAAAGGCAAACTCAGACATGTTCGCCCGGGCGAGAATAATCGCCCCGGCCTGCCGTAGCCGACGCACCACCAGGGCATCGGTGGTGGCCCGCAGCTGCGCCAGCGCGGCGCAACCTAATGTCAGGGGCAGCCCGGCGCAGGCGATATTATCTTTCACGATCAGCGGTACGCCGTGCAGCGGGCCCAACACAGTGCCGCGACGCCGCTGCCTCTGGCACTCCGCCGCCTCAGCAAGGGCATCCGGATTAACCCCGAGAATGGCGTTCAGCTGCGGGTTCGCGTCGATAGTGGCCAGCCGTTGGGTTATCTCCGCCACACAATCCGCGGGGGGAATCAGCCGTTGTTTTTTCATAGCATCCTTTAGTATGCCGGAGGCCAGGCCCGCGCCCGGCCTCCCGTCGCATTTAGTCGCGCAGCCCGGAGGTGATGGCATCCAGTGCCTCTGGACGCAGACGGATCTCCGCCGCACGGCGGTGGGCCTGCATCCCCTCGGTACGGCTCTGGCGGATCGCCGGTTCGGCAATGGCGGCAATACCTTGCTCGTCGATCCACTGATGGGTACAGATCTTAACGTAAGCCCCCACCCACAGCCCGCCGGTATAGCGCGCCGCCGCCATGGTCGGCAGAGTATGGTTGGTGCCGCAGCATTTATCCGAGAACACCACGCTGGCATTCTGGCCGATAAACAGCGAGCCGTAATTGCGGATTTTCGCCGCCGTGCCGTGCGGATCCCGGGTATGGACCTGCAGATGCTCGGTGGCCATGTAGTCTGCGAAGGCGATCAGCTGCTCATCGCTGTCACAGACTACAATTTCACCCTGACGACGCCACGCCTCGCCCGCCGTAGCGGCGGTAGGCAGGTTTTTCAGCTGGCGCTCGATCTCTGCCAGGGTGCCTTCGGCAATCGCCCGGCTGGTGGTGGCCAGCCCCACGCGGGTATGGACATCATGCTCGGCCTGGGCCAGCAGGTCGGCGGCAATAATGCGCGCATCGGCGCTGTCGTCGGCGATGGTGAAGATCTCGCTCGGTCCGGCCAGGGCGTCGATCCCCACCTTGCCGAATACCTGGCGCTTGGCCTCGTTCACAAAGGCGTTGCCCGGCCCGACAATTTTATCCACCGCCGGGACGCTTTCGGTGCCCCAGGCCATGGCGGCGATGGCCTGCGCCCCGCCGATTTTAAAGATCCGATGCGCCCCGGCCAGGTGGCAGACCGCAATCATCGCCGGGTGCGCCGCAGGCGGCAGGCAGGCAATGATCTGCTCGCATCCGGCCACCGTCGCCGGCACGATGGACATCACCGGCGCGGAGAGGATCGGGTAGCGGCCGCCCGGGACGTAACAGCCCACCGTCTGGACGGGGATAATACGGTGCCCCAGATGGACGCCGGGCAGGGTTTCCACCTCCAGCGGCTGCATGGTGGCGAGCTGGGCCTCGGCAAAGCGGCGCACCTGCTGGATGGCAAACTCGCTGTCGCGGCGGGTCTGGGGATCCATCTCCCTGAGCGCGGTTTCGATCTCCTCAGCACTGACTTCAAACTGCGCCGGAACCACCTTATCAAACTGCTGAGAATAGCTTCTCAAGGCCTCGTCGCCGTCAGCTTTTACGCGCTCAATAATGGCGCTGACCGTGTCGGTTAACGACCTGTCGGCCTGCGCATCCTGCCCCTGGGGACGTTTGATCCAGCTCACCTGGTCAACAATTGACTGTACAGACATTACGCTTCCTCCATTTGACCCAGTTTGATTTGCGCCAGCAGCGCCAGGTGATCGTAAACCACCCACTCGTCGACGATTTTGCCGTTGATAATGTGGTAATGAGACATGCCCATCACGAACAGGCGTTCACCGGTCGGTTTACCCAGCTCGCCGTAGCCCAGATGATGCCCCTCAATAATCCAGCGCACCGCCACCTTGGTGCCGCCCTCCTCGCACGGGTTGGAGCAGATATGCTGCGGCAGCCAGGCGCCGTCCGGGATCATGCCGATCAGGGCCAGGGTCTGGTGGGTGACCGACGCCGTGCCGTACAGCTCTTTCATCAGCGGGCCGTGCCACTGGACGTTCGGGGCGTAGACCTCTTTGATCTTGCCCAGCATCCGGCGGTTGTAGATTTCGTGCAGCCAGCGCAGGCACTGCTCTTCGGTGTCGGTATGGGCAATGGAGACGTCGCAGACCATTTCCGGCGGATACTGCCCCAGCATGCGGCCGTTTTCGCCGATGTCGGTGACGCGAAAGCCCTTGTCGAACTGCTCTTTCGCCATGTTGAAGGCAATCTCGTCGGTATTGAGCCCCAGCTGCTTCATCAGGGACATGTTGTCGCTCACCACCCACTCCCGGTAGATTTTGTTCTCGTGGATCATGCAGTCGGCCACGGTGCGGGTGACGAAGGTGCGGTTGGTCGGCTTGCCCAGATGGCTGAACTGGGTATGACGTCCGCTGCCGGTGACCAGGTGCGAGGTATAGAAGCCGTCCACGTCGTTGCCATTCCAGATCACCTGGGTAGCCATGCCGCGGCGCTCCGGGAAGGCCACCAGACGCTGAAGGGTATCCTGCACCACCTGCTCGCGGGTATAGAGAGTGCCCAGCGCGTTATATAACACGCAGTTGTGGGTATAGTGGGTGTAAATTAATCCCACGTCGCGTTCATCCCATATTTTATGGGTACAGCGAACGATATAATCAACAATATCGGTATAGCACTCATCGAATCCGCGTAATGATTGTACGCGCGGACGTTTCTCCGGGACTAAATCAATAAAGTCCCGGCGTTCAATTTGTAATACTGGTTCGTCGCGGGTGAGTTTACTGTTTTTTTCAGGTACGGCTGGCGCTTTATTTGTTGCTTCGGTTGAAGACATATAAACTCCTGCATCTATTTTCAGACAATACGATCCCGCACCCGGAATGGATGGAGAAGAGAGCCGCAATCGCTATTGCGGCGGATTTAAAAAATGTTTTTAGATAACGATATTGCGTTTAATTAACGAGTTGTGACCAGATAGCTAATTCATCAATGCCTAAATATTCGCGAATAATTAACCCATCGCGTAATTCCAGCTGGCTGATACCGGTAATAGAGACCGGTTTACGGGTCGGTACGCCAAATTTTCCGTAGCCGTCGTGCCAGGTCAGCAGCGACCAGCGCAGGGAAATGCGCACCGGCTCACTGGGATCCCGACGCACGATCAGGTGGTGCAGCTGTACCTCGCTGTCGGCAAACGACGCCCGGTAGCCCGACAGCAGCGCGGCGATCTCCTGCTCGCCGGTGCCGATGCAGTGCCCAGGCGCATAGAGCGTGGCGGCTGGATGGTACAGGCCCGGCACGGTGCCGCTGTTGCCCCCCGCCCACATCGTCAGATAGCGCTCCACCACGCCGGCAATCGGCCCATCGACGTCGTCGCCTTCAGGCCCACCCGCCCAACGGGCATCGAGGGTTTCCGCGCTTTCACGCACCATTCCCAGCTGGTTCTGCATCACGCCCAGGTTGCGCGCGAACTCCTGCACGTTGAGTCCTAACTGGGCCACAATTGCCGCCCGGTCCTGCAGGAGCCACTCCTGGCGCACGGCGCCCTCGGCACAAATCCGGTCGGCCCAGGTACGCACCCAGACGGTTTTCCCGGTTGGCGGACCGAAAAAGCCCTCCCCCTGATGGCGGATGCAGGCAATCGTGCGCTGGGCGGCGTAGTGCTCATCCCCTGGATTCTGCGTCGCCAGAATATCTTCCGTCAGCACCGTACGCTGGGGGAAGCTGTGCATCGCCTCCAGGGTCAGACGCATAAACTGCGAGAGATCGTTAAGCTGCTTCTCCGGGGTGATAAACACCACCGGCGTGGCGTAAAAATCTGCCAGCTGGCCAATGTCTTTTTGCTCCCAGACCACATGCGTCAGGGTGAGAATAAACTGCTGGATAGAGTCGAACTGGGGGCTGAAGCCCGGCAATCTGCTCATTTGTCCTCCTGGGTCTGGAACACGTAATTACCCTCTGCATCAATAGTGCCCGTATGCGGGCGGCGCGCAGAGTGGCGAACCACCAGCCTGCCCGGGACGATAACCTGTTCTGGTTCAATAGTGCCGCTGTCGATCTGCTTCATCAGTAGCTCCACCGTGGCGGCGACCATCGCCTCTACCGGCTGCGAGGCAGAGGTTAATGCGTAGGATGCCCAGCCGGACGGGCCAATATCGTCGTAGCCAATGATCGAGACGTCCTCCGGGATGCGCAGGCCAAACTCGTACCGCGCCACATCCATCACTATGACGGCCATATGATCGTTGGCGACGAAAATGGCATCCGGTGCGGGCGACGCGGAGAAGAGCGCGTATGCCGCGCGGGCAGTCTGCTGCGCATCGTAATTACCGTTAACCACCCGGACGTCATCAGCCCCCTGCTCCTGCAGAGCCGCCAGATACCCGCGCTGGCGAGCTATGTTGACGGACGAGTCCGCCACGCCGCCCACGTAAGCAAAGCGCTGATGACCAGCGGCTAGTAAAAATTCAGCAATCTGACGGGCAGCCGCCTCGTTATTGCTGTTGACGCTGGAGGCCATGCCGCTCTCTTCGCTGCGGTTAAACAGCACCACCGGGATCCCGGCAGCGAGGCACTCCTCGGAGAGATCCAGCGACAGCGTCACCGAAGCCAGCACGATGCCGTCCACGCGGTACTGCATGATCTGGTCGAAAATCCGATCCACGTTCCCCTCGCGATCGCCGACAAACAGCAGCAGGTGGTAGTTGAGGGTGTCCAGCTTTTGCGCCAGCGCCTCCAGTACCTGAGGGTAAAACTGGTTATCAAAATAGGAGATCACCACCCCGATGATCCGCGACCGGGCGGTATTAAGCGAACGCGCAATGGCGTTCGGCCGATAGCCCAGCTCCCGCGCCGCCTTGAGCACTTTTTCACGCGTGGCCGGCGAGATGCTGGCTCCCGGCGTGAAGGTGCGCGACACCGCCGACTGTGATACGCCCGCCAGCTGCGCCACCTGCTGAGAGGTCACCGCTGTAAAAGTCTTACGTTTCATTGCCCTGAGTCCTTATCCCTTTCGCTTCCCCATTCTGGCACAGATTCAAGGCGTTAAGCCGGTCACCTGCGATGTTCCCCGCAAAACTGTGCCTCAGGAAGCGGGTACTTTTTAGTCTTACACCATCTTTGCATGCGTATGCAACAACCTAAATTATTTTTTTCACAATGGTGACAAACGACCTTTACAAAATTGAAACCTTTTCGTAACTTCAATTTTTGAATACGTATGCAGAGCAGTTTTCACACCGTCAATGGTACCGGGCAGATTGGGCAGTCACCAAAAGGAGTGAGCCGGTAAAAGTCGTACTTGACTGGTTTTAACCCATTACGTTTTAAGAGGTTCACAACCATGTTTCGAGCACTGTTACGCCGACCGGAAGCCCGGCTGTTCTTTATCATCAGCGTGTTGTTTTTTATCTGTATTCATAGCATCGATGCGTTTCTGGCCCCGATGATGATCAATCAGGGGATGGAGCCGCAGGTGATGGGGATCATCATGGGGGCCAGCGGGCTGGCGACCCTGCTGATCCGCTTCCCGCTGGGGATTGTCTCCGACGTGGTAAAGAGTCGGAAAATCTTTATCCAGTTCGCGCTGGTCCTGCCGATCATCGCCTGGCCGCTGGCCTGGCTGGAGCCGAATGCCATCACCCTGTATCTGGCGAAAGCGGCGGACGGGGTCACCGCTGCCACCTGGGTGCTCTACAACATCCTGTTTATTCGCTACTTTGATCGCAAAGAGGCCCCCGCTGCCGTGGCGCTGCTGGCGCTGGCCGGGCCGGTGGGGGTGTTTCTCGGCAACTGCATTGGCGGCCTGTTGATTCACTATTTTGATAACAACATCGCCTTTTTCGTCTCCTGCGTGTCGGCGCTGGTAGCGCTGTACCTCACCACCCGCATTCGCGATGTCCACGACCCGGTCAAAGCCCCGACCCTGAAAGCCTGTATCGCCGGGGCCCGCCTACAGCTGGCCGACCGTTCGGTGTGGCTGATCGGTATTCTGGCGACCCTCGTCATCCTGGTGCCTTTTGCCACCCGCGATACCCTGACGCCGATCTACGCCGAGCAGCTGGGCGGACGGGCCGGAATTTTGACCCTGCTGAGCAATATCCATCTGATCTTCTACGCTCTTGCCATTGCCCTGTGCAGCAGCGTGTTCTACCAGCGCCTGGGCCTGATGAAGACCGCGGTGCTGGGCATTGTGCTGCAGGTGGTGTCGACCTTTGGCATCCCCTTCACCAGCAATCTCTATCTGATCTATCTCTTGCAGGCGCTGGCCGGCTTCTCCTTCGGGATGGCATTCGCGGCCTTTATGTCCCTGAGCGTGGTCAATACCACCTCGGATGAGCAGTCGACGCGGATGGGGCTGTTCCAGACCATCTATTCCTGCGGCATGTTTGCCGGGCCGGTGATCATGGGAGTGATGATGCAGCACATTAACCTGTCGTCCGGGTATCTGTTTATCGCCGCCCTGTCGATCGTGGCGGCGATTGCCACCCCGCTCTCGGTGCGCTGGGTCTATTCCCGTAAAACACCGGCCACGGCTGAATTATCTCTTAACAGTTCCCTCGCGCCCGCGCGCGACCAGTAATTTTTATTCCCGATAAATTTATCCCGGCCCGCCGGGAGGATACCCCTCATCATAAATAGAGAAGGAAGATAGTGTGGCTTATATACTTAAAACCAGTAAACCGGTTCAGGAACGTCAGGATGCGCAGCGACAAATAAGGGAGACGGTAGAGCTTCTTCTCGCGGATATTGAAAAGCGCGGTAATAAAGCCATCCGTGAATTATCCGTTAAGTTTGACCGTTATGACCGGCAGGATTATCGCCTGAGCGATGCAGAAATTAATGCCTGTATCAAAAAATTAAGCCGCCAGGATATTCACGATATCGAATTCGCCCAGGAGCAGGTCTTTAATTTTGCTCGCGCGCAAAAAGCATGTCTGCTTGACCTGGAAATAGAGACCCGCCCCGGGGTGATCCTCGGCCATAAAAATATTCCTATTAACGCGGTTGGCTGTTATGTCCCGGGCGGGAAATATCCGCTGTTGGCCTCGGCGCACATGTCGATTATCACCGCCAACGTGGCGGGCTGCTCCCGCATCGTCAGCTGCGCCCCGCCGTTCGGCGGCGAGCCTGCCCCGGCGATCGTGGCGGCGCAGAAAATGGCCGGGGCCACCGAGATCTACGCCCTCGGCGGCATTCAGGCGATTGGCGCGATGGCGCTGGGCACCGATTCCCTGGCCCCGGTGGATATGCTGGTCGGGCCGGGTAACGCCTTTGTGGCGGAGGCCAAGCGTCAGCTGTTTGGCCGGGTGGGGATTGACCTCTTCGCTGGCCCCACCGAAACCCTGGTGATTGCCGACGATACCGTCGACGCCGAGATCTGCGCCACCGACCTGCTGGGACAGGCCGAACACGGCGTTACAACACCTGCGATCCTGCTGACCAATTCAATGACCCTGGCCAAAGAGACGCTGCGGGAGATCGACCGCCTGCTGGAAAAACTGCCTACCGCCGACATCGCCCGCCAGGCCTGGCAAGACTACGGGGAGATCATCGTCTGCGACAGCTACGACGAAATGCTCGCCGAAGCGGATCGCATCGCCTCTGAACATGTCCAGGTGATGACCGACCGCGACGACTGGTTCCTTGCGAACCTGACCAACTTCGGCGCCCTGTTCCTCGGCCCGCGTACCAACGTCGCTTACGGCGACAAGGTGATCGGCACTAACCACACCCTGCCGACGCAAAAGGCGGCGCGTTACACCGGCGGCCTGTGGGTCGGCAAATTTATGAAAACCTGCACCTGGCAGAAGGTGCTCAGCGATGAGGCCACCGCGGAGATCGGCAGCTACTGCTCGCGGCTGTCGCTGCTGGAGGGCTTTGCTGGGCACGCCGAGCAGGCCAACGTTCGCGTGCGCCGCTACGGTCAGGTGGAGGTGCCTTACGCCACTCCGGCCCCGGTCAGAGAGAAGGTATAACCCATGACCTTTCCTGAGATGCCCTCCTTTGGCCTGCACGGCAAGCGTGCCCTGGTGACGGGCGGCTCCAGAGGGCTGGGGTTCGCCTGCGCCGTCGCCCTGGCCCACGCCGGGGCACAGGTGTGGATCGCCGCCCGGGATCGCCAGGGGCTGGACGACGCCGCAACCCTCGCCGCGGAACACGGGCTGGGGCTGCACCTGGTGACGCTGGATATCACCGACGTGGCGCAGGTTGAGTCGGTGCTCGCCGGGCTGCCCGCGTTCGACATTCTGGTGAACAGCGCCGGGCTGGCGCGCCACGAAGCATTTCTGGCCGTCAGTGAGGAGAATTTCGATGCGGTGATGGCGATTAACCTGCGGGCCACCTTCTTTATCAGCCAGCGGGTGGCGGCGCGGATGCGCGACCAGCAGATTGCCGGGTCGATCGTTCACCTCTCTTCGCAGATGGGGCATGTCGGCGGCCCCCGCCGCAGCGTCTACTGCGCGTCGAAATTTGCGCTGGAGGGGCTCACCAAAGCCATGGCGCTGGAGCTGGGCGAGGATGGGATCCGGGTCAACACCCTGTGTCCGACCTTTATCGAGACCGCGCTCTCGGCGCCGTCGCTGGCCGACCCCGATTTTCGCCGCTACGTGCTGGACAACATCAAGCTGCCCCGGCTGGGCAAGGTGGAAGACGTTATGGGGCCGGTGGTGTTTCTGGCCTCCGATGCCGCGGGGATGATCACCGGCAGCGCGCTGATGGTCGACGGCGGCTGGACCGCAACCTGAGGAGTGAGATTGTGGATAATCGCGCCCTGCCGCTGGTCCTGCTCGGCGGCACGCTCTGCAACGCCCGGCTCTGGCAGCCCGTTCTGGCCCGGCTCAATCTGTCGGCCGTGATCTGCCCCCGGCTGACGGCGGACACCTCGGCGGAGCAGGCCTCGCGGCGGCTCCTTGAACAGCTACCACCGCGCTTTCTGCTGGCCGGGTTTTCGCTGGGGGCGATTGTGGCGCTGCAGATGGTCGCCGACGCTCCCGGACGCATTGCCGGGCTGGCGCTGCTGTCGGTCAACCCGCTGGCCGTTCCGCCGGAACATGCCCCGGCGCGGCGCGAGGCGGTGAGCGCTGCCCGCCAGCAGGGGCTGACGACGTGGCTATCTGCCAGCCTGTGGCCGAAGTACGTTGCGCCGTCTCGTGTGGGCGACCAGGCCTTACAGGATCTTATCTGCCGGATGGCAGAGGAGAGTGGCCTCGATACCCTAGTGACGCAGACCGAGATCGCCATTACCCGACGGGACAATCGCGGGGCGCTGGCCGCCCTTGCCTGCCCGATCATTATTATCAACGGCGTGCACGACCCGATCTGCACGCCCCACCACCACCAGCTGGTGGCGGAGAGCGCCCCGCAGGCGAGGTGCGTGACCCTCGCCGCGGCCGGGCACTTCACCCTTCTCGAAGTACCCGATGAGGTCGGCCCCCCGCTACGCCAGTGGATTCAGGAGTGTTCAGATGCGCAAGAATAAACTCAGGGCGGTGCACGAAAACGCCGCCATTATCAACGGCTGGCTGGCGATCCCCTCCAGCTACAGCGCCGAGATCCTCGGCCATCAGGGCTATGACGCGGTGACCGTCGATCTTCAGCACGGGATGATCGACTTCGCCAGCGCGCTCACCATGTTACAGGCGCTCTCCGCCACCCCGGCGGTACCGCTGGTGCGCGTTGCCGATAACGATCCGGCGCAGATCATGCGCATGCTGGATGCCGGTGCCTACGGCATTATCTGCCCGATGATCTCCACCCCGGAAGAGGCCCGACGCTTTGTCGCCGCCTGCCGCTATCCGCCGCTGGGCAATCGCTCTTTCGGTCCGGCCCGCGGCCTGCTGTACGGCGGGGCCGATTACCCTCAGCACGCCAATGATGAAATTCTGACCCTGGCGATGATCGAAACCCGCGAAGGGCTGGTGAACCTCGATGCCATTCTGGCCACCGAAGGGCTGGACGGGGTCTTTATCGGCCCTAACGATCTCTCCCTCACCCTGACCGGCAGCGCCAGCGCTGAATCCCGGCACCCGGAGATGCTGGCGGCCATTGAGCTGGTGGTCAGCCGCTGTCGTCAGCAGCAAAAAATCGCCGGTATCTTTTGTACCTCCGGCGAGGCCGCTGCCCGCCGTATCAGCGAAGGCTTCCAGTTTGTCACCCCCGCCAACGATGTCATGCAACTTGGCCGCGCCTCACGCGAAGCCGTCGCCCAGGCGCGCGGCAACGCGATCCCCACCACCGGCGCATCAGGCTATTAACAGGAGAGAATAATGAAAGCACGTCACATTACCCCGGAACAGGCCAGAAGCCGTCTGGTTGCCCCCGAAGATATGGTCTCCTGCAATCTGGCATTTATCGATTGCAAACTTCCCGGCTCGCACCTGAAGCAGAACTACTCCTTTATTGGCCCGGGCGTGACCCAGTCCTCAGCCCAGGTGGTGAATATCCCGGAACCGCACGGCTTTAACATCGGTGCCGCGGCGATGCCAAAAGGGGTGACCAATAATCTGCACCTGCACTTCACCGCTGAAGTGTTTTTGATCCATGAGGGGACCTGGCGATTCCGCTGGGGAGCTAACGGCGAAAACGAAGCCGAGTTCAGCGCCCCGGCCATTCTCTCCATTCCGACCTGGATCTTCCGCGGCTTTACCAACGTCAGCAAAGAAGAGACCTGCGGCATGGTCTACACGGTGCTTGGCGGGAATAATACCGGGGGGATCATCTGGCATCCGTCAATTCTGAATGCGGCCAGTGAGTACGGCCTCTATCTCAGCAAAGAGAATATGCTGATCGACGTCAACGTGGGGGATACCTTGCCGGAACCGGCGGGGCTGCTGGCCCCGCTGCCTCCGGAAGAGATTGCCGCCCTGCGCCACTACTCTGTCGACGAGATGCGCCAGCGGGCGGTCACCGGCGAGGATCGCCGCTGGTCTGCGGCGGGCCTGCTCGATTCGGTGCTGCCGGGCCACGGGGGGGAGATTGCCCCGGTGATTGGCTTCGGCATCAGCCAGGATAAACACGCCGGGCCCTCCATCGTCAACCCGCACGGCTTCTCGGTGGAGTGGCTGCGCCTGAAATCCGATCACGTGGTCGGCCGCCACTTGTGCCCGGACGTGCAGGTGATCATGGTCTTTAAGGGCACCCTGGAGGTGACCTGGAACCTGGAGGGCGAAGAGGTGAGCATTATCGCCCCGGAACGCTCGGTGATTTCGGTCCCGGAGAACAGCTGGCGACGTTATCGTGCGCTGGACGGCGACATGGAGTGCATTCTCACCACCCAGGGCGATCAACGTAAGCGGGTTTACTGGGATGAGACGATTCTGGAGCAGGCCAGAGCGGCCAATCGCTGCCTTGACCCAGATGGCTATGTAACGGCGGTGGATCTGCTGCCGGAAACGGCGAAGCGGGCGGGAATGAGGCTGGAAGTGATGCCTTAAACGGTTGCAGGGCGGGAGAGCCCGCCCTGCACGCTGACCATTACTCGAAGTAAACGCCAGGATTGTCTGACAGAGAAATGAAGGATTTTGACTCTTTATCCAGGGCGAGAATTGCCCCGCTTTCAATATCGTAAACCCAGCCGTGCAGACGGATGGCGTTGTTACGCAGGCCGACCGCCACCGACGGGTGAGTTTTGATGTTGCTCAGCTGGGCGAAGACGTTTTCCTGCACCATGGCATTCACTTTGTCAGTCGGGTTGTCCCAGGTTTTATTCTCCACCACCGCTTTCGCGGCATCGGAGTAACGCAGCCAGTGGGATACCGCTGGCATCGGATCGAGGTTGGCGTTATCGGCAATCGCCTTCATCGCGCCGCAGTTAGAGTGGCCGCAGATCACGATGTCGGTGACGCCAAGTGCCACCACGGCGTATTCGATAGTTGCGGAGACGCCGCCTGGCTCAGGCCCGAACGGCGGCACGATGTTGCCAGCATTACGAATGACAAAGAGCTGTCCCGGATCCTGCTGGGTCACTAACTCCGGCACCAGACGGCTGTCGGAACAGGAGATGAAAAGCGCTTTGGGATTCTGGCTGGAGGCCAGACTGCGGAAGAGGTCTTTACGTTGCGGAAAAACTTCTTTTTGAAAGCTGAGAAAACCTTCAATGATATGTTGCATAGCAATGTCTCATTTTATTGTGATTGTACAGGCATGATCGAGATCACGGTTTTTTGAGTTTACTCACCGTCCCCGAGTTCAGACAAGCAATATATTTCTGGACCGACCGCATGACAATCTCCCGCGCATTGGCGGAAATGTTCTGCCCTTCAAAGGCGCCGTAGAGCCGTTCAAAGCGCACATCCTCCAGACGCGCGCCGATCGCGCTCACCTCATCTGCCGGCAGCGGCAGCATATTCGGGTAGCTCCACATAAAGGAGACCGCGTCTTTACCGGGGGTCACCTGCAGGATATCCCCGGCCAACACTACGCCTCCCTCGATATTCCAGTGCAGTACCGTCCCACCCGCAAAGTGACCGCCCAGCCGCAGGAGCGTAACGCCAGGGGCGATCTCGAGGGAATCCCCCTCCCAGAAGCGCAGGGCGGGACTGTCCCGCATCACCCACTGCCGATCGCTGGCATGCAGATACACCGGGGCATTAAAGGCCGCGGCCCACTCCTGCATGGTGGTGTAGTAGTGCGGGTGCGAGATGGCGATAGCGTCGATCCCACCCAGGGCTGTCACCAGGGCATGGGTGGCGGGGTCGAGATTGGCGATGCAGTCCCAGAGCACGTTGCCTTGCGGGGTACGCAGCAGGATCGCCCGCTGGCTGATGGCAAAGGCGGGGACGGTTTTGATGGTCAGAAGGTCAGCCTCGAGCTGCTGCCACTTGTTGGTGTGGGTGGTGGTCAGGGTGCTGAAATCGACCCACTCCTGCCCCGTCGCGGGCACGTACTGGCGTTCATCCTCGCAAATGGCGCACTGTTGCGGTTCGAGGTCATAAGACGTGCCGCAGGTTTTACAGATGGCGATCATGACTCCTCCTTTGTCGGATAAGTGATGAGTATGGCAAGGATTATCCTTATGTGCGCTGGGGTGCCTCAGGCCATGGTTTTGCTCTATAATACGACCTGGAACAAAAACCGAACAAAGCAGGTAAATGATGGAAATTGATCTCAACAATCTGGTGTTTGACGGGCTGGATGAAGCGGAAGAACGTAACGCAGAACGCCTTGAAGATGCGGATAAAAAAGCCCAGGCGATTGTGGCGGACGATGACTGCGGCGACGCCTGCAAGATCTGATGTAAAAAGCCGGGTGGCGGCTGCCGCCTTACCCGGCCTACAACACCCGTAGCAATTAATTATTACGACTTATTCATACTGTCGATTGCTTGCTGGGCGCAGGCTTCATCCAGATGCCCACCCGGCGCGCCGCCGATCCCGATAGCCCCGATCGTCTCATCCCCTTCCTTAACCGGTAAACCACCCGCCAGCAGCAGCAGGCCCGGAATATCACGCAGGTTCTGTGCTCCCGCGTTGCTTTGCGCGGACTCCATCACTTTGCCCGAGGCATTTTTGGTGCTGAGGGCGGTAAAGGCTTTCATCTCGCTGGCTTTCAGAGTGTGCGGACCGGCGTTGTCCGTGCGCTGAACCGCTTTAACCACCCCGGCACGATCCACCACCGTGACGCTGACCTGATAATTTTTGGTCGTACAGGCCTGAATGGCCGCGCTGGCTAAAGCGTTCGCCTGAGTCAGGGAGAGACTTTTTTGCGTCACGGACTGGGCCTGCGCCGATACGCTGACCATCCCGGCTACACACACTGCTACCATCATTAACTTTTTCATCGCACATCCTCGGGTAAGTGGAAACAGATGCAGCGTACCGATATGCGTACTGAAATGTTATTCGGTCGATTACGCAGTTACCCTGGTAGTTCTACGGATTGCAATTTGTCGTATTCCCGAATGGCCTGCACCAGGCTGGAGACCCCGAGCTTGGCGAACACCGCGGCCCGGTGCGCCTCCACCGTTCGGGGCGAGAGGTTCAGCCGGGCGGCGACCTCTTTATTACTGCTCCCTTCCATCAGGGCCAGCAGTACCTCGTGTTCCCGGGCGGTGAGCTGCTCAAACAGCGCTCTGACCCGTCTGGCCTCCTGCCAGCGCCCCACCCGCTGCTGGCTCTCCGCCAGCGCGGCGGTAATGGATTCGATCAGCTTGTCGGCATCCAGCGGCTTGGTGAAGAATTCAAACACCCCGTTATGAAACGCCCGCCGACAGGCATCGATGGTGCCGTGACCGGTCATCAGGATCACCGGCAGCAGCGGCCAGGCCCAGGCCCCCTCCTCCAGCCAGGCCAGCCCGCCTTTGCCCGGCATACGCATATCCAGCAGCAGGCAGCCGGTCAGGGCCTTTTCGTCGCCGTGGGCGGCGGTAAAAGCCGCAATACTCTCGTAAGGTTCAACGCGCCAGTGCATCCCGGAGAGCAGAAAAACCAGCGACTCCCTGACCGAGGCATCATCGTCAATTAACCAGATGACGTTATCCATTTTCCTGACTCCCGTAATAAGCAAACTGCAACCGGACCCTGGCCCCGCCCTGCGGGGCATTATCCAGGGTCAGGGTGCCATTCATTCTGGTGACTAATGACTCGGTTAAGGTCATGCCCAGGCCGATGCCACCCTGCCGCCCGCTGTAAAAGGGCATAAAGGCGTTGAGTAAGGCCTCCGGGGTAAAGCCCGGCCCGCCGTCAGTGATCTCTATTTGGATAAATTCGCCGCTGCGCTGGCTGTGGATATGCACCCAGCCCGCCGCCCGCTCCTGCTGCGCCTGGATGGCGTTGCTGAGGAGGTTGTGCAGCACCTGCTCCAGCCACAGCCGGTCGGCGCAGAGCGTGCGAGCATCGGGGGCGAAATCATGGGTGAGACGAATATGTCGGGCGGTGCGCTCGTGCTCCAGCAAGTTGCCGACCTGCTGCCAGCAGCTGGCCAGATCCACCTCGCCCAGGTCCACCCTCTCCTCGGTGACATGTTCGCGAAAGCGGGTCAGCAGCTCGGCTATCCGCTGAGTCTGTACCAGCGCCGAGCCGAGGGCCTGAGACACCGCCTCGGGATTGCCCTGATGCAGCTAGCGCTGGGCCCCCTGGATCCAGGTCTGCACCGCCGTCAGGGGCTGGTTAATCTCATGCACGATCCCGGCGGTGATTTCCCCCAGGGTATTGAGCCTGGCATGCTGATAATACCGGGCGCGCTGGTCGGCTTTTTGCCGCTGCTTACGCTGCCAGAGGATCACCCCACCCGCCGCAATCACTATGCCCCATCCCAGCCAGAGCAGCACAAACGGCACCGGAGCAACGTTCAGCCACGCCGGTCGGGCCTCGGCCCGCAGGATAAAGGGCTGAGTGTGCAGGGAGAACTGCCGCTGCCAGTGCCAGAAGGCCTCTTCGGAGGGTGGCGATACGTTGCCGCGCAGATCCAGACTGAGGCGGGTAAAGTGCGGTCTGGCGCCGATCACCGACCGGGTATCGATCAGCACCCGGATCTGTCGCCAGGGGTTATAAAGCCAGTATTGCGTGTCGCCCACGGGTTCAACCCGCGCGGCGTCGAGGGCGCGCCCCTGGGTCTTTTGCAGGTCGCGTATTTGCGGGAATTTTTTACGCAGCGCGGCCAGATCTTCATCGCCATTCAACAGGGGCAGCACCGACTCATTCTGGGTGAGGACCGCCCCGGTTTCAGCAAAGGCGGCGGCAAACGCCCGGTCCAGATCCCAGAACTGACGGCGGATCTGTTCGGCATACAGCAGCACGCTGCTCAGCAGACAGGCAATCAGCCAGATCAGAAGCCCACGTTTTAAAAATTTTCGGTTGTTCATTTAGTTAACTGGCGCTGGAAAGGACGCCAGAGACCTTAGCAGGAAGCTAAGCCGGGGACAAAACTTGCGGAGATTTTTGGAAGTTAGGGTCCAGAATGGCGGGGCGTGCGCGGAAGAACGCACACCTCGTTCCAGTAGGTTTCCCGCACATGGCGGTGCTCAGCGTTGCGTTTGCTCATGGAACCACTCCGGGTCGATGTTGGCGATGTCCACGCCATACAGGCTGGCAACCGGCAAAATGGATTCAATAATACGCTGCGCGCTGTTCTCTTCCGGTTTTGCGGCAAAAAACCGCCGTAACGTACTCATCAGTTTGCCCATTGCCCTGTTCCTCATCTTTTCAGCCTGAATGCAGTAAACCAGCAATCTGCCCGCGGTGGAAATGCCGATTCCGGCAATAGTAAAGACGATATTGGCATTTGGCGGTCGGGGTCGGTTATGGGAGCGTAACAGGACAAAACAATAAACAGACTCAGAGGAACTTATGGCAATACAGACAAAACTGGCGCTGGCACTTGGTTTGCTGGCCGCAGGGGGGATCGCTGCTACTCAGGCGCAAGCAGACCAGCTGGCCGATATTAAGGCCGCAGGGGTGGTGAAAGTCGCCACCTTCGATGCCAACCCGCCGTTTGGTTCGGTGGATGCTAAAAGCCACGAGATCGTCGGCTACGACGTGGATTTCGCTAACGCATTAGCCAAAACGCTGGGGGTCAAGCTGGAGCTGGTCGCCACCAACCCGGCGAACCGCATCCCGCTGCTGCAGTCGGGCAAGGCGGATCTGATCGTGGCGGATATCACCATCACCCCGGAGCGCGCCCAGGTGATCGATTTTTCCACCCCCTATTTCGTGACCGGGCAGCAGTTCCTGGTGCCGGCTAACGGGGCGGATAAGCTGGATGCGTATAGCAAGGCGCGTATCGGGGCGGTAAAGGGCACGACTGGCGAACAGGCGCTGCATCAGCGTTTCCCGCAGTCCCGCGTGCTCTCCTATGATGATATCCCGCTGGCGCTGACGGCGTTGCGCAACGGCAACGTGCAGGCCATCACCCAGGACAGCACCATTCTGGCGGGTCTGCTGGCCCAGGCCCCGGACAAAGCCAGCTTTAAAATTCTTCCTGACCTGCTGAGTAAGGAGGAGATCGGCGTCGGGGTGAAGAAAGGCGAAACCGCGCTGCTGAAAGTGGTGAACGACGAGCTGGTGAAGCTGGAGAGCAACGGCGAGGCGGCGAAGATCTACGATGTCTGGTTTGGACCGCAGACCCCCTCCCCGCAGCCTCGCGCCTTTAAAATAGAAGCCCAGTAAGATGTCAGGTTTATTCTCACGCTCCGCGGCACCTGCCGCGGATTTTTCACATCTGGCGCAGGCCAGCGTCACCTTTTCAGAGGTGGCAAAACGCTACGGCGATCGTCCGGTGCTGAAGGGCATCAACCTCAGCGTCACGCCAGGGGAAGTGGTGGCCATTCTCGGGCCGTCGGGCTCCGGTAAATCGACGCTGATCCGCCTTATCAATCAGCTGGAAACCCTGACCTCCGGCGACATCCTGATCGACGGCAAATCGACGCGTCAGCTCTCCCGCCAGGCGTTGCGCCAGTTGCGCAGCCGGGTCGGGTTTGTCTTTCAGCAGTTCAACCTCTACAGCCATCTGACGGCGCGGCAAAACATCGCCCTGGCGCTGAAGCACGTGCACGGCTGGCGGCCCGTCGAGGCCGACACCCGCGCCGAAGCGCTGCTGGCCCAGGTGGGCCTGGCGGACAAAGCCGACCACTATCCGGAGGCGCTGTCCGGCGGACAGCAGCAGCGGGTGGCGATCGCCCGGGCGCTGGCCTCCTCCCCGCAGATCATCCTGTTTGATGAGCCCACCTCGGCTCTCGATCCCGAGATGATTGGCGAAGTGCTGCTGGTGATGAAAGCCCTCGCCCACAGCGGGATCACCATGATTGTCGTCACTCATGAGATGCAGTTTGCCCGGGAGATTGCCGACCGGGTGGTGTTCATCGATGGCGGGCACATTCTGGAAGTGGCCCCGCCAGAGCAGTTCTTCCAGCACCCGTCCCATCCGCGCACCCAGCGTTTTCTGCAGAAGGTGCTCAACCCGCTGCATCCGGGAGCGGTGTGATGCCGGCCCTCGACTGGCAAGGGGTGCTGACCGGCCAGCCCTTGCAGTGGTTAGTGTCCGGTTTTCTCACCACCCTGTGGGTGACCCTGGCGGGAATGGTGGTCGCCAGTCTCATCACCCTCGCCTGCCTGGGGTTGCGTCTCGCCGGGGGCCGCATCGGCGCAAACATCGTGGCCCTGTGGGTCTCGCTGTTTCGCAACACCCCTCTGCTGGTGCAGCTCCTGTTCTGGTATTTCGCCGCGTGGAACGGATTGCCTCAGGGTTTTCGCACCTTCGTGATGGATGAGCATTCCTGGTCGCTGCTGCCGGGTCAGGTCTGGTGGTTCACGCCCGAATTTCTCTGCTCCGCCTGGGGGCTGGGGGTCTTTACCTCGGCCTTTCTGACCGAGGAGATCACCGCCGGATTACGCGCTGTCTCTGCCGGACAGCGGGAAGCCGCGCTGGCACAAGGCTTTTCCGCCTGGCCGCTGCTGCGCTACATCCTCCTGCCGCAGGGGCTGGCCAACGCCTGGCAACCGGTGGTGGGTCAGTATCTCAACCTGATGAAGCTCTCGTCGCTGGCGAGCGGAATTGGCTTTGCGGAACTGACCTATCAGGTGCGGCAGATAGAGAGCTATAACGCCCATGCGCTGGAGGCCTTCAGCGTCGGCACGGTGCTGTATCTGCTCACCGGCGTGGCGATGGGCGTGCTGCTGACGAAACTGGGTCCCACAACCGAACGGCGTAAAAAAGTCGCCCTTACCGCCCGGAGTGAAGAGAAATGCTGGCCGGACTGACCGTGATTACCGATAACCTGGATTATCTGCTGTGGGGGCGCGCCGCAGCCGGTCAGCCCGGCGGCGTGCTGCTGACGCTGCTGATGGCCTTCGGCGCAGCGGCACTGGCGTTACCTGCCGGAATAGCGCTGGCGGGGCTGGCGTGGCGATTTCCGGGGGCGATCCGCAAGGCGCTGTTCCTGTGGGCCGAGATTATCCGCGGGATCCCGCTGATATTTGTCATTTTCTGGCTGTGGTATCTGCTGCCGCTCATTACCGGGGGCGATCTCCCGGGTGCGCTCACCGTCACCCTGGCGCTGGCGTGGTTTACCGCGGCGGCGGTGATGCACTCGGTGCTGGCCGGACTGCGGGCATTGCCCGTAGGGCAGTATGAAGCGGCGCAGGCGCAGGGGTTCAGTGAGCTGCAAACCCTGGGGTGGGTACTGCTGCCGCAGACGTTGCGCAACATCTTGCCGTCGCTGGTGGGGATTTTTATCAGCCTGCTGAAAGACACCTCGCTGGCCTTTATCGTCAACGTGCCGGAGCTGACTACCGTCGCAGGCCAGGTGAACAACCGGGTGCAGATCTACCCGGCGGCGATTTTTGTCTTTACGGGGGTGGTCTATTACCTGCTGTGCTGCGGGATTGAACAGCTGGCAAAACGCTGGCAGTTTAATCGGCCAGCGCTTTAACCACGGTTTCCATCGCCTGGGTCGTCAATTCACTGCGCTTTACCCGCTGGTTCGCCAGCGAGGTACGCAGGACCCCGGCGATGACAATATGCTTTGGCTCCTGCCCGAGATCGCGCATCTCCAGAACGACTTTGCCTACCACGCGACACATCTCCTGATACAGCGCTTCGTCTTTGGTTACATTGCCCATGATCTTCACTCCATTGCCTGAAAACGTCAGCTTAAAGCATTCATAAGCCTTATACAAAAAAGAAGCCCGGCGAGAGACTCACCGGGCTTTTTAAAAGCAGAATCAGGGGATTAGTTGTTAACCGGGATCACCGCACCTTTGTATTTGGTGCGGATCCACTCCTGAATTTCTTTAGAGTGCAGCACGTCCACCAGCGCCACGATATCTTTCTTCTTCTCATCGCCACGGTGCACGGTGATGATGTTGGCGTACGGGTTGTTTTCACCGCTCTCTACCGCGATCGGGTCGTGAACCGGATCCAGACCGGCGTCGATGGCGTAGTTGGCGTTGATGACCACCGCCGCGCCTTCGTCATTGTTGTACATCTGCGGCAGCAGAGAGGCTTCAACGTTCGGGGTGAACTGCAGTTTTTTCGGGTTCTCAACGATATCGCTGATGCGCGCGGTCACTTTGTCGATGCCCGGCTTGAGCTTGATCACGCCCTCTTTCTCGAAGATAGAGAGGATACGGCCCTCTTCAGAGACGGCATCACGCATGATGATTTTGCCGCCTTCCGGCAGATCTTTCAGCGACTTGTATTTTTTGGAGTAGATACCGATCGGCTCGATATGGATCGCCCCGGCGCTGACGAAATCATACTCTTTATCCCCGGCGTGATCTTTCAGCACGCTGTTCAGGTACGGAATGTGCTGGAAGTAGTTGGCGTCGATGTCACGGCCTGCCAGGGCGGTGTTCGGCAGAATGTAATCCTGGAAGGGTTTGATCTCCAGATCGATACCCTGCTTCGCCAGAATCGGCTTCGCCTGTTCCAGAATTTCCGCGTGCGGAGTGTTGGACGCGCCCACGGTCAGGGTGTCAGCCCAGGAGGCGAAACTCAGGGCGCTAAGGGTTGCTGCGGCGATCAACGTCAGTCTCTTTTTCATGATGATGGTTCCTGTGTGTTATTAGTGTTTATCTTTTGTCTAACAGTGATGTGATGATGTCGCCGCAGAACTGGATAATGAAAACGATGATCAAAATGGTCACCGTTGCCACCAGCGTGACGTCACCATGGTTGCGCTGGAATCCTTCCAGATAAGCCAGATTTCCCAGACCACCGGCACCAATCACCCCCGCCATTGCGCTGTAACTGACCAGCGCAATCAGCGTCACCGTGATCCCTGAGACCAGAGCGGGTGATGATTCCGGCAGTAAAACCCGAAAAATTAAGGTGCTCAGTCGGGCACCCATTGAGCGCGTCGCCTCGATCACCCCTTTATCCACTTCACGCAGGGCAATCTCCACCAGACGGGCGTAGAACGGCGCGGCGCCAACAATCAGCGCGGGCAGCGCGGCATTCGCCCCTAGGATGGTTCCCACCACGGTTTTGGTGAAGGGGATCAGCAGCACAATCAGGATGATGAACGGGATCGAGCGGAACACGTTGACCACAATCGAAATCACGCTGTAGACCGTGCGGTTGTGGAACATGCCACCCCGGGCGGTTAAAAACAGCGCCAGGCCGAGGATTAGCCCGAGTACAAAGGTCGCGACACCGGAGAGGGCCGTCATGTACAGCGTTTCCAGGGTGGCGGCCCAGAGCTGGTCCCATTTCAGGTGCGGGAAGAGATTCTCAGCCATGTTTAATTACCTCGCCTTCAATATCACTGTGCTGCAAATCGGCGAGGATATTGTTCAGTTGTTCTTCTGTTGCCACCACGTGCAGCCAGAGCTGGCCGAATACGCCGTGGGCGGTTTGCGTCATTTTGCCGTGCAGGATGTTGAACGGCAGGCCGTAGCGCAGAGTCAGCTCCCCGACAATCGGCTTGTGGGTGCTGTGTCCGGTAAAGGTCAGCTTGATGACGGTGCCTTCCAGCTCGTTCGCCAGCTCGGTGTTGAAGGTCTCTTCTTCGGCGTACTGGCTCACCTGACGAACAAACTGTTGCGTAATCGGCTGCTGCGGATGGGTAAAAACCTGCAGCACTTCCCCCTCTTCCACCACTTTGCCGTTTTCCATCACCGCCACGCGGTCACAGATTTTGCGCACCACGTGCATTTCATGGGTGATGAGAACGATGGTCAGCTTGAAGCGACGGTTAATGTCGAGGAGCAGATCGAGGATCTGATCGGTGGTCTGGGGGTCCAGCGCCGAGGTGGCCTCGTCGCAGAGCAGGACGTCCGGGTTATTCGCCAGCGCCCGGGCAATGCCGACGCGCTGCTTCTGCCCACCACTGAGCTGGGACGGGTAGGCCTGTTCGCGGCCTTTCAGCCCCACCAGCTCCACCAGTTCCGCCACGCGGGCTTTAATTTTGGCTTTTGGCACCCCGGCGATCTGCATCGAGAAGGCGATGTTCTCGTTTACCGTGCGGGACCACAGCAGGTTGAAGTGCTGAAACACCATACTGATCTTCAGTCGCGCCTGGCGCAGGGACTCACCTTTCGCCGCAGAGATATCCTGGCCGTTGATGGTCACGCTGCCGGTGGTCGGTTTTTCCAGACCATTCAGCAGACGAATTAAGGTACTTTTACCTGCGCCGCTGTAGCCAATAATTCCATAAATCTGTCCCTGCTCTATCGCCAGGTTTACGTTGTCAACGGCGGTCAACGCCACTTTTCCGTTGTCAAAAATCTTCGAAATATTGCTGAGTACTATCATTCTTAGAGTAATCCGTTCGCCTGTGGCGGTTTAGCAGTATGGATGTCCAAATGATAGTAAACAGCCGTTATTAGCTTTTAAACGACTGAAAAGGAATATCTTATAACTTACAGCGATATACCCCGTGCGGACTGGTAATAACCGTAAAGCGCATTTTCGGCAATCAATAGTTACGGAGTGAATATGTGGACTCGCCCAAACACTTTGCGGCGTTTGACGTAAGGATTTCTACTGGCGCAACATTCTGAGGGCGAACCTTAACGCATTGATAACAATCTATTGTGAAACGCCATATAAAATTTTTGAAACGCTGTTTTTCTTTCCCTTTTGCGCATCTTTCAGCGTATAATGCGCGCCTAATCCCTGATGAATGGTTTCAGCGCTTGGACTACAAAAAACAACGCAATCAACTTTCCCTCTCTCCCTGGGCTGAACCACAGGCACACATTCTTCTGCACGCTCATTTGATGTCTCCTATCCTTAGTGCGTGTCACAAAAAATTTCGCAACACAGGTTTGACTCTGAGGCCCTGCGCCCCCGGAGCGAGATTTCCATATCCTTCTCAACTTAAAGACTAAGACTGTCATGAAAAAGACGAAAATTGTTTGCACCATCGGCCCGAAAACCGAATCTGAAGAGATGCTGACCAAAATGCTGGAAGCCGGCATGAACGTTATGCGTCTGAACTTCTCTCACGGTGACTATGCTGAACACGGTCAGCGCATCCAGAACCTGCGCAACGTGATGAGCAAGACCGGTAAAAAAGCAGCAATCCTGCTGGATACCAAAGGTCCAGAAATTCGTACCATCAAACTGGAAGGCGGTAATGACGTTTCGCTGAAGGCGGGACAGACCTTCACCTTCACCACTGACAAGTCCGTTGTCGGCAACAGCGACATCGTTGCTGTAACCTATGAAGGCTTCACCACCGACCTCTCCGTTGGCAACACCGTGCTGGTGGACGACGGCCTGATCGGTATGGAAGTCACCGCTATCGAAGGCAAAAACGTTGTTTGTAAAGTGCTGAACAACGGCGACCTGGGTGAAAACAAAGGCGTTAACCTGCCAGGCGTTTCCATCGCCCTGCCAGCGCTGGCAGAGAAAGACAAACAGGACCTGATCTTCGGTTGCGAGCAAGGCGTTGACTTCGTTGCTGCCTCCTTCATCCGTAAACGTTCTGACGTGGTTGAAATCCGTGAGCACCTGAAAGCGCACGGCGGCGAGCACATCCAGATCATCTCCAAAATCGAAAACCAGGAAGGCCTGAACAACTTCGACGAAATCCTCGAAGCGTCTGACGGCATCATGGTTGCACGTGGTGACCTGGGCGTTGAAATCCCGGTTGAAGAAGTGATCTTCGCGCAGAAGATGATGATCGAGAAGTGTGTTCGCGCACGCAAAGTGGTTATCACCGCGACCCAGATGCTGGACTCGATGATCAAAAACCCACGTCCAACCCGCGCTGAAGCCGGCGACGTGGCGAACGCCATCCTCGACGGTACCGATGCAGTAATGCTGTCCGGTGAATCCGCGAAGGGTAAATACCCGCTGGAAGCGGTTTCCATCATGGCCACCATCTGCGAGCGTACCGACCGCGTGATGCCAAGCCGTCTGGATAACAACAACGACAGCCGTAAACTGCGTATCACCGAAGCGGTGTGCCGTGGCGCGGTTGAAACTGCTGAGAAACTGGAAGCACCACTGATCGTGGTTGCCACCCAGGGCGGTAAATCTGCGAAAGCGGTGCGTAAATACTTCCCGAACGCGACCATCCTGGCCCTGACCACTAACGAGATCACTGCTCGTCAGCTGGTACTGAGCAAAGGCGTTGTGCCACACCTGGTGAAAGAGATCGCCTCTACGGATGATTTCTACCGTCTGGGTAAAGAAGTGGCCCTGCAGCTGGTTGAGCGTGGCCTGGCGCAGAAAGGTGACGTTGTGGTGATGGTTTCCGGTGCGCTGGTACCAAGCGGAACCACTAATACCGCATCTGTTCACGTCCTGTAATAATACCGAACGAATTAATTTGTATAAGAAGCGTCCTTCGGGGCGCTTTTTTTATTTCCGCTATCAACCAAACTTATTAAAAAAGCAAATCGGGTTTTTCTATTTAACGGGCACGTAATCTAAGATGAATCCGATGAAAATTGTCTGTTTTTGCACAATATTTTTCACGAAATAGTCAAAACAGGTGTTTCTTTGAGCGAACGATCAAAAATAGGCATATTCCCATCAAAAAAATATTCTCAACCTAAAAAACTTTGTGTAATACTTGTAACGCTACATGGAGATTAACTCAATCTAGAGGGTATTAATAATGAATCGTACTAAACTGGTACTGGGCGCGGTAATCCTGGCTTCTACTATGCTGGCTGGTTGTTCTAGCAATGCTAAAATCGACCAACTGTCTTCTGACGTTCAGACTCTGAACGCTAAAGTTGACCAGCTGAGCAACGACGTGAACGCAATGCGTTCTGACGTTCAGGCTGCTAAAGACGACGCAGCACGCGCTAACCAGCGTCTGGACAACCAGGCTACTAAATACCGTAAGTAATAGTACCTGTGTTAATAAAATGGCGCACATTGTGCGCCATTTTTTTTTGCCCCGTATTTCGCTTTACTGAATCGCCTGTTCATGCCCGCCCTGGGCCACGCCTTCCGGCAAGCGACTGTTCTGCGCTGACAAGCTGCCGCTCTGTACCTGCGACCCGCCACCTGCTGAGACCACCACCGGGATCCCCGCCCGACGCGCCAGGGCTTTATTCACCAGCTGCTTATCGCTTCCGTCCTGCGTGATAAACGAGCTTAACCCGGCAGATTGCGCGATAGTCAGGGTTTGTGGGTTTTCCCCCTCCGCCGTCGCCAGCGGACGATGCACTTCAACGTAGCGCTTACCGTCCGGCTCCACCGAGAACTTCACCGGCTCATTGATGATCTGAACCCGTGTACCCACCGACGTCTGGGCGAATAGCGCCTTGATATCCGGGGCATTCATACGCATACAGCCGGAGCTGACGCGCAGTCCGACGCTATCCGGTGCGCTGGTGCCGTGAATGAGGTATTCGCCGTTACCCACACCCAGACGCATTGCAAAGCGCCCTAACGGGTTATTGGGCCCTGCCGGCACCACCGGGGGCAGTTTGATGCCCTGCTCCAGAGAGCGCGCTCTGATGCCCGCTGTGGGGGTCCAGGTTGGATTGGGGATTTTCTGGCTGATGCGAGTGACGGTGACCGGCGTATCGAGCCCCAGTTGACCAATGCCCAGCGGATAGACCTGGACGCTGTTTTCACCCGGCGGATAGTAGTAAAGCCGCAGTTCTGCCAGATTCACCACGATCCCTTCTCGTGGGGTGTCCGGGAGCAACATTTGCGAGGGGATGGTGATTACCGTGCCCGGGGCCGGATAGACCGGGGCGATGGTATTATTGGTTTCGAGTATTAAGTGCGCAGCGGTATTAAACCGGCGCGCAATGGCCTGCAGGTTATTATCCCCTTCCTGAATGATATACGTCTGGTTTTGCCCGATAAGCCGACTGCCCGCCGGTGGCAAGGGATAATCCATCGCCAGGGCGCTATTAATCGCGCTGAGCGAACCAAAAAAAATGAGAGAGACCAGGGACGCGCGCTTCATACTGAGATTCCTTATTCACTGACTGAACGTCAGAAAGCTGAAAAACCCACGAGGCGGGAACCGCCTCGTGAAACAGAATGATAGCTGTCTGGTAAGTTTAGCTAATGTTGGCGGCTTTGGTGCGGATTGCGCGGATCATTGCCTCAAGCCCCTGAGAGCGGGAAGGCGTTAAATGCTGGGCCAGCGCCATTTTTTCAAACCACGGGCGCACGTCAAAGGCGACAATATCCTGAGGGGACATCTGCTGATATAAAATAAACACGACAGCAATAAGGCCTTTCACTATTGCCGCATCACTGTCGCCCGCTAATTCAATCATTCCGGCGTCATTCTGGTGCATTATTATCCACACCTGACTCTGGCAGCCCTGAATACTGTTTTCCGGGCTGTGCGCCTCCTGGCTCAGCTCAGGCAGGCGCTGCCCCAGCTCAATAATGTAGAGGTATTTCTCTTCCCAGTTTGCGCAACGCGTAAAGTTACGCAGCAATTTGTCTCTGTCTGGCAACGCAGCCATCTTTTCCCCTCTTTCAGCCCAGCAGATGGTGGATACGTTTCAGCCCTGCCACCAGTCTGTCGACCTCTTCCATTGTGTTGTACATCACCAGCGATGCGCGGCACATCGCCGGTACCTGATAGAACGCCATCAGCGGCATGGCGCAGTGGTGTCCGGTGCGCACCGCCACCCCGTAGTTATCGAGAAAACTGCCGACGTCGTAGGCGTGGTGTTTTCCCAGATTAAAGGCGATCACCCCCTGACGGTCTGCCGGGCCGTACAGGGTCAGATCCGGCACGCTGGCCAGCTCTGCCAGCGCGTAGTGCATCAGCGTCTGCTCATATTCGGCAATGGCATCAAGGCCAATGGACGAGACATACTCTATCGCCGCCCCGAGGCCGATAATGCCCCCGGTGTTGGGCGTCCCGGCTTCAAAGCGCCACGGCGCCCGGGCGTAGGTGGTGCCTTCGCTCAGGCTGACGGTGGCGATCATCGATCCGCCCCCTTCCCACGGCGGCATCTTCTGCAGGATGTCGTCTTTAACGTACAGCACGCCGATCCCGGTCGGGCCGTAGAGTTTGTGCCCGGAGAAGACGTAGAAATCGCAGTCCAGCGCCTGCACGTCCACGGTGTGGTGCATCACTGCCTGGGCCCCGTCCACCAGCACTTTTGCGCCGACCTGATGCGCTTTGGCAATGATCTCCGCCACCGGGTTTTCGGTACCCAGCACGTTGGAGATTTGGGTGAGGGTCACCAGCCGGGTGCGCTCGTCCAGCAGCGTCTCCAGCCGTTCAAGCTGTAGGGTGCCGTCCTGATTGAGCGGGATCACCCGCAGTTCGGCTCCGACGCGCTCGCACAGCATCTGCCATGGGACGATATTAGCGTGGTGCTCCATCTGGGTGATGATGATGTTATCCCCCGCATGGACCTCAGCACTGCCCCAGCTGTTGGCCACCAGGTTGATCCCTTCGGTGGTGCCGCGCACAAACACCAGCTCTTCCGGAGAGCGGGCGTTTAAAAATGTTGCCGCCCGGGTACGGACGTTCTCCATTCGCTGCGTGGCTTCGGCGCTGAGGGTGTGGATCCCCCGGTGCACCGCGGCATAACCGTGCCGGTAAAACTCTGCCTCGGCCTCGATCACCTGCGCGGGCTTTTGCGCGCTGGCGGCGCTGTCGAGATAGGCAAGCGGCAGACCGTTCACTTCACGGGTCAGGACCGGAAAATCCGCCCGCACTCTCTCTACAGGAAAACTCATGCCACACCTCCAGGCAGACGCTGACCGATACGCGCCAGCACCTGCTGTCTTAAGGTTTCATCCCCGAGCGCTTCGGTCAGCTCGGCGGCAAAGGCGTAAATGATCATCTTCTCTGCCGCCTGCTTGTCGATCCCGCGGGAGCGCAGATAGAACATCTGCTCATCATCAATCCGACCTACCGTTGCCCCGTGACTGCACTTCACGTCATCGGCATAGATCTCCAGCTGCGGTTTGGTATCCACTTCCGCCAGCCGACCCATCAGCAGATTGTTGTTGGTCATCTGCCCGTCGGTTTTGATGGCGTGCTGCGCCACGTTAATTAGCCCGTTAAAGACCGCCCGGCCCTTATCGCTGACGATGGTTTTGTGCAGTTGACGACTATTGCAGTAGCCCTTGTTGTGCTCGAGCCAGGTGCGGGTGTCGCACACTTCGGTTTTCACCGGCATCGCCAGGCTGTTAATGCGCAGCGTGGTGTTTTCGCCGTTCAGCTGGGTGCTGGTGTTATGACGCAGCACCGCCCCGCCCAGCAGGAAGCTGTGACTGTAGGCCGCCGCATCGGCGGCAAGCAGCAGATCGTTATGGGCGAAGTGGTGACTCACCGCATTCTCAAACGCCAGCTTGATATGGTGCAGCTGAGCGTTGGCCGCCACGTTCATGGTCAGGCGTGAGCCGGTGAAGTGCCGTGCCGGAGTCAGGCTGGCGTAGTGTTCAACAACCGTCGCCTCTGCCCCTTCGCCCAGTTCCAGGTGGTGACGATAGTGGGCGGTGTTGATCTCCTCCCCTTCGAGCCCCTGGGTGATATGCATCAGCAGCAGCGGCTTCGCCGGGCGTGTATTCCGCTTCACGCGGATATGGGTCACGCTCCGGGCCAGGCTCTCGGTGAGGTGCAGAAATAGCTCCGGTTGCACCGGTGCCGTCAGGCTCTGACGCTCATCGTTAATAATGACCTCAAACCCGCTGTCGTCGGTGCTGTCGCTCAGGTCCGGGTTAAAGCGTCCGTCAACAAACACCAGCCGGGTGGCGTCAAAGGTCAGCGCCAGTACATCCCGATCGGCGGAGGTTACGCTGGCAGGCCGGGTAACGAACTCGCCGTTAAGCAGTCCGTCCAGCGGGGTGTATTTCCAGTTCTCGTGCTTACGCGTCGGCAAGCCGAGGCGCAGCATCTGCTGCAGGTGCTGCTGGGCCTGTTCAGAGCGCGTTCCGCCCTGGGCCTCAAACAGACGATGCCACTGCTGCAGCGCGTTACTGCTGTTCGCTAAGCCAGCCATAGCCCTGCTCCTCCAGCTGTTTCACCAGCGTGAAATCACCGGATTTCACAATCCGCCCCTGATAAAGCACGTGCACGTAGTCCGGCTTGATGTAATCGAGAATACGCTGGTAGTGGGTTACGATAATGAATGACCGCTTGCCGTCGCGCAGGGCGTTGACGCCGTCGGCGACAATCTTCAGGGCGTCGATATCCAACCCGGAGTCGGTTTCATCGAGAATGCACAGCTCCGGCTCCAGTACCGCCATCTGCAGAATGTCGTTACGCTTCTTCTCCCCGCCGGAGAAACCAACGTTGACCGAGCGGGTGAGCAGGTCTTCCGGCATCTTCAGCAGCTGGATCTTCTCTTCCATCAGATCCTGAAAATCAAAGCGATCCAGCTCCTCTTCGCTGCGGTATTTGCGCACCGCATTCAGCGCGGTCTGCAGGAAGAACTGATTGCTGACGCCGGGAATTTCCACCGGGTACTGGAAGGCCATAAAAATGCCTTCCCCCGCGCGGTCTTCCGGTGACATCTCCAGCAGATCTTTACCCTTAAAGTCTACCGAGCCGCCCACCACTTCGTAATCTTCGCGCCCGGCAAGGGTCGCCGAGAGCGTACTTTTCCCTGAGCCGTTCGGCCCCATAATGGCGTGGACTTCGCCCGGACGAACCTCCAGGCTCAGGCCGCGCAGGATCGCTTTATCTTCCACACTGACCTGTAAATCTTTAATGCTTAACATGTGCTTTCCTTAATCCTTAACCGACGCTGTGTTCAAGGCTAATCGCCAGTAATTTCTGCGCTTCAACGGCAAACTCCAGCGGCAGTTCAGAGAACACATCCTTACAGAAGCCGTTCACGATCATTGAGATGGCATCCTCTTCGCTGATCCCGCGCTGCAGACAGTAGAAGAGCTGATCTTCCCCGATCCGCGAGGTGGTAGCTTCGTGCTCCAGCTGGGCGCTGTTGTTCCGGCACTCGACGTACGGGAAGGTATGCGCCCCGCAGTCCGGGCCAATCAGCATCGAATCACACTGGGTAAAGTTGCGCGCGTTAGTCGCCGTCGGCATGATCTTGACTAGTCCGCGATAGCTGTTCTGGCTTTTACCCGCCGAGATCCCTTTCGAGATGATGGTCGATTTAGTGTTTTTACCAATGTGGATCATCTTGGTGCCGGTGTCGGCCTGCTGATGCCCGCTGGTGAGCGCCACGGAATAGAACTCGCCGATGGAGTTATCCCCGCGCAGAATGCAGCTTGGGTATTTCCAGGTGATGGCCGAGCCGGTCTCCGACTGGGTCCAGGACATCTTGCTGTTTTCGCCTTCGCACAGAGCGCGCTTGGTGACGAAGTTCAGAATGCCGCCGGTATTGTTATCCCCCGGGAACCAGTTCTGCACCGTCGAGTATTTCACCTCGGCGTCTTTATGGATGATCACTTCCACTACCGCCGCGTGCAGCTGATAGCTGTCGCGAACCGGGGCGGAACAGCCCTCGATATAGCTGACGTAGCTGCCCTCATCCGCCACCAGAATGGTGCGTTCGAACTGGCCGGTCTTCTCGGCGTTAATGCGGAAATAGGTCGAGAGCTCCATCGGGCAGCGCACACCCTTCGGCACATAGATAAAAGTGCCGTCGGAGGCCACCGCCGCATTGAGCGCCGCAAAGAAGTTATCGTTGCTGGGGACCACGGTGCCGATGTACTTTTTCACCAGCTCGGGGTGATCGTGGATGGCTTCGCCAAAGGAGCAGAAGATGATCCCCTGCTCGCCCAGCTTTTCCCGGTAGGTGGTGGCCACCGAGACGGAGTCGAAGATAGCGTCTACCGCCACCTCACGCCCTTCCCGCACCGGCACGCCGAGCTGCTCGAAGGCCTCTTCCACCTCTTTGCTTAAATAGGCGTTGGCCCCGGTCTGCTGCACCGCACCGGGCTCGGAGGCGCAGGTGTCGTCGCAGTTGCCGCACGACGGCGCCGAGTAGTAGCTGTAATCCTGATAGTTCAGCTTGTCGTAGTGCGCCTTCAGCCAGTGCGGCTCTTCCATCTCCAGCCAGGCTTTGAATGCATTGAGACGGAACTCCAGCATCCAGTCAGGTTCATTACGCTTTGCAGAAATGGCGCGGATGACCTCTTCATTGATCCCTTTTGCCAGCTCATCGGTCTGCAGTTGGGTGAAGAAGCCCTCTTTGTAATTAATGTGGCCGCCGGACCAGGTGTTGACGTCGTCACTTGCTTCAGTATGTCGAGACATAATACCGCCTATACCCCAAAACTTTCGCCGCAGCCGCATTCGTTCTGGGCTTTCGGGTTATTGAATTTGAATAACTGGTTTAAGCCTTCGCGCACGTAGTCCACTTCGGTACCGTCAATAAACGGCATCGCCTGCAAGGGGACATAGAGTCGGGCACCGTCCTGCTCAAAAAGCAGATCGTCTTTAGCCGGTTCGCTGACGGTATCCAGTACATAACCAAAACCGGCGCACCCGGTGGTCTTAACGCCTAACCGCACACCCAGCATGCCCGCCTGCTTGCTCACCAGCTCGCGAATATGCGCCGCTGCGGCAGGTGTTAGCGACAATCCACGCCAGGCAAATTCCGTCGGATCAAATGTTTCTGAATGCTGTTGCATATATTCACCTCTTGTAGTGCGCCCCCAGGGCATAACACCATGTTAGTGATAATGATTATCACTTCAACCCCTCAGTTGCAGGGGCATTCGGCTAAACCGCCCTTTTTGGCTACTTTCATTAAGCATAGACCCTGCTACGGGGGTTAACAGGGTTGATCACATTTACTTAAGCGGCTGATAAAAAGCGTTATTTTGCTGTTATTCGCGGCTGAATGGGATAAATGCAAAATATGTATTGAAAATGCCTATTTTTGGGATAGGAAGTTGGCCGATACGGCTGCTCATACCTGTAAGCGTATTCTGAAAGGGCCGCGGCACAGGCGATGGATGGCCTTCGGGTGCGCTATCCTTGTCTTATAGGGCCAGCATCAGGAGGGGGGATATGCTTACTGCACTATTGATAGTCGCCATCCTGGCCGTGGTCATTACAGGTCTGGTCGTTATGTCTGCCATGCAGGATATAAGAGACGATTACTGATCATCGCACAGAGGACCGCCGCAGTCGGTGAAAATGCATTACTGACCTTACAATAAAGGCCGCGCCTGCGGCCTTTATTGTGTCTCACTATCCTTCGTTCAGAGAGTCACGTAACAGATTTGGCCGGCAATTTTTTTGTGCCATTTTAGTTAATAGCGCCAGCAGTTCATAATCGCTATGCAGTTCGAATTTTTTCATGATGTTATATTTATGGGCACAGACGGTTTTGTAGTTAATCCCTAATTGGTCAGCAATTTTCATAACCGGTTTTCCGAGATACAGATTGGCCATAATTCTTGTCTGCTTAGGCGATAAACTTTTATGCTGACAAGCGGAACAGGAACGGTTATGGGTACCCGCATCGTTGCTGTGTAAGGCTTCCAGTGCTCTGGCAAATACCTGCTGAAAATCGGCCAGAGAAGCATAGCGTGAAACGAAGATCATATCCCTGAAACAGATCGGCAAGGTTTTCGCAGTCGTGGTATGACCGTTGATCACGCCAATAATCCCCCCCTGCTTGCGGGCCAGTAATTCAGGAGAACAAAGAAAGGGTTCGCCAGCACAGAGAGAGAGGACAATGATATCGGCGCGACTGATATTTTCACGGTTAAAATTGGTTGTAATTTGAGTTTCACAAGAGAAATTCATCCTGAAATAATCGACGATAAAGGTTTTCAACCCATGGCAATAAAGCGCATCAAAACCCCTCAATAGCACATTAATCTTCAATTACGGTCTCCTCTTGTCTTAGTTGTACTGTAATGTCACCGCAACAGCGACAGCTATTGTGCCAGGCGTAACCCCGCCAGCCTGCGAATAGGTTACGGCCTGCATGGCCATTGATAATGTGCGATCGGCTGCGACAGCTTGGGTAATACTTTGCCCGGAGCCTTTAATATTCCCGGTACGGGTTTCAATAATTCCCAGCGCAATATTTTCCGCTGACCCGCTATTTTTATAATAATCGCCTCCTGCGACCGGGTCGGTAGTGCCGGTAAAGGTTGTTGTTACGCTACGCGTTCCTTCCGGGCATTGGGTGAAAGAGAGGGTGAAGGGAACCGGAGTGGATAACGAACCCGGTGTGGCCATATTTTTTGCCTGTATATCGCCTAAATTAACGTTTACCGCATCATTTCCCCCGTTGAATATACAAGGGGAGGCCACAATTTTTCCGCTGACGGCGATATTTACCGCATCTGCCGCTGCGGCCTCGAAAACAGGCAGGCAGGCGATCAGTAAACCGCAGATAGTGAATTTCATCGGCCTTTTCCTTTTATTGATAAGTCAGAATTAAGGTCGCACTGGTATTTGCTGTTCCGGTACTTACCGATGTTTGCGTTTGATAATAGCGCGCCGTAATTGGCAAACTTTCCTGACCGCCGCTGGTCTGTTTGAGCACCATATTACGGTTTAACCTCAGCGGAGAGCCGTTATAAATCAGCTGTACGCCGACTCCGCTGGCCACGCCTTCTGAGCCCTGGCCGGACAAGGCCAACACGCTGTCATCGCTCACATCCGGGTTCTGAATACCGCTCAACATGGCGTTGATATTGGCGCCGCTGTCGCAGTTTAAGCCGAGATTTTGCGTCATTTGCGCCCCCGACGGGGTAGTGCCGACGGTGCTACCGAAGCTGCTCGCCAGCACCTCGCCAATGGGGAACACCAGAGTTGGCGTGGTGATAGCGCATGCCACCTGAGTGATGGAGCCTGTTCCAGCATAGACGGGAATGTCAGGCGCTGTCGCCCCGCCCCGATACTGCGCTTCCCAGGCGACAAACGCCGCCAGTTGGCCGCTGACAGAACCGGAGGTAATAGGGCCCGTTTTCCAGAACTGAATAATGGGTTGAAAACTGTAGGTGTCATTCTCGCCAGGATTAGTACTCCAGCTCGCCGTGAACATATCGGCTGCCAGCCAGGTGGTTCCCATATATGTCGCAGGTCCTGCCGTGTTTTTTTCATAATATCCCAGGGAAATCCCGACCCCAGGCAAGCCGGTGTTAAATACACGACGGCCATTGGCGGAGGTAAATGCATAGGTTAATCCCGCACTTTTCATTCCGGCGGATGAACCCTCATTCCCCGTTGCCGTACAGCTATAACCCAGCGCCATTGAGCCATAAATTTCATTGCTGATAGCCTGCCCTACAGGCACATCGCGCTGAACGATAATATTGCCGTAATTCATGCTATAGGGAGATCCAATCAAGGTGTAATCACACCCAAAGCTGTAGAGCGGAAAAATAATCCCTGCCAGCAGTAATATGCGCCTGATAATAAGCATTTGTTGATCCACACAATGAAAGATTAATGGCATACAGAAGCAGCATGAATAATATCACTGCCCGCTTGCTTTATATTGAGCGTATAGTGAGTCTGGCAGCGCTGGTTTTCCCCTTCGCCCCATTTCACCGTTAATTTCCCGTCCGGTTGTAAACCGGATAAATAGACCTGTCCGGCATCGCCCACAATAAAGCCCGAATGCCCTGCCCCTGGTACCGTCGCCATCGCACCAAAAGGTACGGGTCTGCCATTTTGTTGGGTGAGCGTCATCAGTACCCGAAGCCCGACGTTAGCTACATAATCGGCACGAACAATTGCGCCCCGGGTGGGGATCACGGTTTGCACCGTCTGTTCCAGTTCGATATTGGTGGGCAACGTCTCGGTCAATAATGAGATATCGTTTTTCCGGTACGGAGTGATATTGCCCACCAGGGTATAGCCCCGATAATCGGTTTTAACCCCGGATTGATTCTGCACCCCGATGCCCGCCGCTCCTGGAGCTTTAACCAGCACATTGGTTTCTGCCAGCGGCTGAGAAAAGGTGATGCCATCGGCATGGGCCACCACTCCACCCTGCAGAGCGTAATTCAGCCGTTCGCTGTGCTGGTCATAGCTGTAACCCGCAGTCGCCTCGCCATAAGTGCCTTTATAATCACCATTGAGATTGCCGGTATAGCCAACATTGTTGGTGCCATAACCTTGCTGCACATTCCAGCTCAGCGCATTGTTTTCCAGCGCCGTGCCGTTGACGCCAATATTATGCGTCGTGCCGCTGTTTTTACTGGTGGTAACACCGTAATTCGCCCACGTCTGCGGCAGGAAACTTGCCAGCGGAACGCTGACATTAAAAGACAACATCCGATCTTTATCATAACGCTCACTACTGCTGGTCGAACCGGTGCTGCCATTTTCGCTCCAGGTATAGGTCAGGCCATAGCTGACGTTACGCCAGAAGTTGTTGTAACCCAGGTTCCATGAGGTCGTCGTTTTTCCGGCGTTCCAGTAATCTTCCCGGACGGCGCTGAACATCATCGATCCCAGGTTATTCCCCAGCGTCTGGCTCATCGTCAGCTCTGCGCGGTTGCGACGTCGCTCGCTGAGCGCATTGTCGTTGCCCCACGAGTCCAGAACCTCCTGCATGCCGTAATAGCCATTCGTGGAGTAGCGATACCCGGCGATAGCAAATTGCGTTCCGGTGCCAGCAAAATTTTTACTGAAACGCGCCCGCCAGGACTGACCGTTCACTTTTTGCATCTGGTGCGGGGTGGACCAGCCCTGGGTGACATCAGCCGAAAGTGCGCCGAAATCCCCCATATTTTTACCCATACCGATAGCCAGAGAGTGATATTTACTCGCCTCCTGAAGACCGCCATACAGGGTCAGGCCAAAAGGAAGACCGTAGATCCCGGTCAGTTGTCCGAACGGGGTCGCGTTGACGCGGTGATCCCAGGAGCGATACTGCCCGCCGGTCACGGCATATTTCAATTGCCCTTCACGCTGCAGTACCGGTAAAGAGGCGAATGGCACGGTAAAATGCTGCACGCTGCCATCAGCTTCTTTAATTGTTACATCCAGATCCCCTGCGCCACCGGTCGGATACATATCGGTAATTTCAAAGGCACCCGGGGCGACATAGCTCTGGTAAATCTGATAACCATTCTGGCGAATCACTACCTGCGCATTGGTGCGGGCGATCCCCCGCACTACCGGTGCATAACCTTTGAGCGAATCCGGCAACATGTCATCGTCAGAGGCCAACTGCCCGCCGCGAAAGGGCATGCTGTCAAAAACATCTGCCGGGGCGGTACTGTCTCCCAGGGTAAGCAGGGATTTCAGGGGAATGATAGTCCGTTGAGCCCAGGTGTAGACCGTATTCCACTGCGACCGGCCCGCGTCATCACGTGCCCAGGTGGTGTAATTTCGCAAGCGCCATGGGCCGACGTTGATGCCTGGACGCAGGTTCGCGTATTGGCTGTTGGCATGGTCACTGTTTTTTCCGACGTTATTCGCCCCGCTCAGGTTGTAATTGAGTATGGCGGCGGTGATGCCTTCATCCCAAAGCGCAGGTTGCACATAGCCTCTGGCCTGCATCGACAGTGCCGCCTGCGGGACGCTGATGATCAGGCGCTGACTGGAAAACTGAAAGTCGGTGCTGGCCTGCGGTATGGCCGTCAACGTGGCGCACTCTGTATCGGGCTTGCCCAGCTGAGCAAAGCGCTCCGTTCTTACTCCCCACTGCCGAAGCTGTTCCACGCTCAGGCAGGGTTCAAGGTACTCATCACCGTGACTGTCTTTCACTTTTTTAAAGGCGATGTCCTGCGTATCCATCAGCCGATCGTCAATAACAATATCAACGTGGTAAGTCCCCGCAGCCTGCGAACCGGTTTCAAAGCCGGATAAATCGGCCTTATCGATGCCGGGATTATCAATTTCAATCAACTCGGGGTTAAAAAACTCACGCGCCTTTGTGTCATTTGCTAAGCCAGCCAGTGGAATAAGGATCCATGCCAGACGATGTATTGCATATATCATGGTCGTCATTTAATGTCGCTCCCTGAATATGACACTTCACGGCATCAATTCTCACGGGCTTGCCGTATGCGCATCCCCTACACCGCCGTAGTCATTAATGATTTTAAATACCACTGCACCATTACTGACCTGCGAGGGTAAAGGTAAGGTGGCCGTTGAATGAGGTAGTACCCAGGAGACATTCTGAAGTTGTTTTCCGCCCACCGTGATTTCATTAAAATTCATGACGTAATCCGTAGGGTTTGTAACCTGAATGTGATCTCCCATCCGCCGCCAGATTAATTTACTGGCCTGTTCCTCTGGTGTTGAACGTTTTAATCCTGCAGGACGATAGATGAGTTTAATTCGGCTTTTTACGGCAATTTGCAGTGAGTTTACCGCGGTGGTGGCTGAGGGAATTGATTTAATATTCAGCCAGAATAAACTCTCCCGATCCTGAGGTAATGTTCCGGTCAATACAATGCGTTCGATATTTTTCTGGCCTTTATCAAGGCGATAAAGCGGTGGCGTAATAATAAAAGGCACTTTCCCGCCCCCCTCACTCTGCATATCTATCCATGACTGCACCAGATAAGGCGAATCATCCGGATTATTTACGCTGACCGAGGCTTCTTTTTTGCTGCCATCAAAAATGACGCGTGTTCCGCCTATAATGATACCTGCCTGTGCAGCAGTACCACCCGCCATCATTAGACCAACAAGCAAAATGTTGCGAAGAAAGTTCATTTTTTACCTCAATAAAACCGGGGCCGGGATCCGGCCCCATCTGATTTCCGACCGGAGATCAGTTATAAACAATAGAGAAATTAGCGACTGAGTTTGCCGGCCCCGCCGTCACGCCTGACGCTGTCGAAGTATACTGCGCATAGAAATTCAGAACATTATCCTGGGTGCTACTGAGTACGTAGCTGTAGTTGTTATTACCATGCAGGGGCAGATCGCTTTTATCGGCGGTCATCAGGTTAATCGCCACCCCCGTAGCGGCCCCCACCACGGAGTTGTTGATGGCCAGTAAGCTGGCATTGGTTGTATCTGGCGTACCATCAAAACGCACTTTTGCCGTTGTGACGGAAGGTGGACAATCTTTTAATATAATATCGAAGCCTTTTGCGGCTGTTTTGGCTCCAACCCCCGGGAACTCAGTTCTATAAAAATCGCCTAACACCACGGTTTGATTTTGTGATGCCACAGCCACATCACAGGCGGAGTCCAGAATATTTCCAGCAAAGTTGACCGTTCCTGCCGCCGCAAAGGCGCCGGAAGAAGAAATGACCGCCAGAGCTGAAAATGCCATAGCCAGAATATTTCTTTTCATAGAGTTATTCCTCATTGTTTTTAATTATCACCCTTTTGTGGGCAGCCGAATCCGTAAGGAATTGGTTACCTTTTTCTATTTTCGCGCCCTTTTATTAGGTCCATTATTGCAAGCATAAATAGTAAACTGCGCTGCCACCCAACCCAGATGTTGTTCAATTTATGCCCACAGCTCGGCAATCTATATAAAGAGCTTACCAAACTCAAATTATTTCTCGGTCTAATTGTAGACTTTGCGCTGAACGCTTTTGACAGGCTAAAAGAGAGAGGTTTCACGCTGACGATCAAGGCTTTGTTGAATAGTGCTGGCCCTCTATCTCCCGGTCCATAAATAGACTATAAGAAGAAATTCTTTGCAGATCAGGTTATTAACCACTAATTAATACATTCGGTCTATTTTTAGACCCGCCGCTGATATTCCCTATATGAATGGTTTCAAAGATAATTACGTTGTGTAAGACGTAGACAATAATGCCAGTAAGATTGAGGTTCCCTGATGAATACCAGAATGGTGACAATAAATACCGATCCCATGAAAAGTGGTCAGGCTTTAAAACCCTATACAGACATAAACAAGCTGATGAATTATGTCCTGCCTTTCTCCGAAAGGATGACGATTAATAAAGGCGACATAGTGCAATACTATGAAGCGGACATCAGACAATGCCTGGTGTTATTAAGCGGCAGCGTGGCCTTACATCGTCGTGGCGACAGCGTTGTGCTGAACTCCGAATCCGCTCCGTTTATTCTTGGGGTCAGTAGTCAGTATTGCTCAGAACATTTATATGCCCGGGCGCTGGAAACATCCGACGTTGCATGCCTTCCGATGGAATTATTCAATCAAATCGTCACCAATGAAGGGCTGTGGGAACATTTTGCGAAGTTGTTAATCTACGCGGTATCGCGGGTGTATGAGCACTGTTCGCAGATCGCGCAGTTATCCGCTTACGATATTATTCGTCTACAGTTAGTGGAGTTATTACAGGAGCCTGAAGCCGTCAGGCTAAATACCACAGCTGCAGCCTATATTAAAAGCCGCACCTATCTTTCCCGAAGCGGTATCATGCGCATCCTTTCAGAATTGCGAACCGGGGGTTATATCGCCATGCAGCGCGGCGTGCTGCTTGATATCCACCATTTGCCGCAAAAATATTGATATTCAGGGCACTGCAACCGATTCACTACAGCTGACTGGCACTATAATCTTCTTGATTGCGTTCATCCTTTGTCAGCAGGTACACAATGACATCATCCGATATGACTCCCGGTGCAGTTCAGCGAGGGTCGCCCTACGCCCAGGAGCTTATTACTTATCTGCAACCCCATGCGACGCTGCACGACGTCCAGCGGGGAGAACGGTTTGATTTTATGATCAACGGACAGGCGATGTGTTATCTGATCCTGGACGGCGGGATTGCGTTATATCGAAAAAGCAATGACATGCTGCTTTCAACCGCCAACAGCCCGGCATTGTTCGGTCTGGCGAACATGACAGATATCTACTTTGATGACTACTTTACAACCATCAAGCCCTGCAAGATTGGCATTCTGACCACCGATCAAGCCCAGGAGATTTTCAAAGAACAGATGCTCTGGGGACTGGTCTCCCGACATTTGATGTTTCTCTATAACCGCCTGTATAACGAAATCATGCCCCAGGGTACCCCCACCGCTTACGAGCTCATTCGTCATCAGCTTCTGGCACTCATGAAGGAAGAGGAGAGTTTCCGCGCCAGAGTGACGGCTGAGAGGTATATCCGGGATAAAACCCAGCTCTCACGCAGCGGCGTGATGCGCATTCTTGCCGACCTGAAAGCGGGCGGATATGTAGAGATGGAAGAAGGTAAGCTGATCAAAATTAACAAGCTCCCGGCTAAGTATTGAACCAAAAAGAAAGCCCTTAAGACTACCAAAGGTAATCTTAAGGGCTTCTTGCTCCATCCGGCGCTTATCTCCGGCACTCATACTGGCTTAGCTCTTGAAGGAGCATAGGAATAGTCTCATAAACTTTGAGACGCGAATTAACATAAATTGCTGCCTGCCAGAAAGCAGTATGATTTCAAAAAGATAGAAAAGAAAAAAGGCCGCTGTCGCGGCCTTTCGTTTTATACCACCGCGGTGGTCAGCCGCGACGAGCAGCACAGACGCTGCTGTTCATCGAAGATGTCAATCTGCCACACCTGATGCCGCCCGCCGGTATGCAGCGCGCGACAGACACCGCGTACCCGCCCGCTGCGCACGGAACGGATGTGGTTGGCATTCACCTCCAGGCCCACCACCTTCTGCTCCCCTTCGGTGCAGAGATAGCCTGCCACCGAGCCCAGGGTTTCGGCCAGCACCACCGACGCGCCACCGTGCAGCAGGCCAAACGGCTGATGGGTACGGCTGTCCACCGGCATGGTCGCCTCCAGCTCATCCTCGCCGATGCGGGTGAACTGAATGTCCAGCAGCCCCACCATGTTCCCGTCGCTCATGGCGTTTAACGCCTGCAGAGTAACCGCACGTTTCCAGATCATCCCATAATCTCCAGTAAGGCCTGCAATGGATGGCGCACCCCACTGCCCTCAACCCGCTTGACCTGGCTGCGGCAGGAGTAGCCGGTCGCCAGACAGCGATTGCGCGGCAGGCGCTGCATCGCCTGGTGCCAGGAGAGCTCATAGATCCCCAGCGAGTTTTTATGGTTCACCACCTCATGGCCGTAGGTCCCGGCCATACCGCAGCAGCCGACGCTGACGCTCTCGAGCTTCGCGCCAAAGCGGGCAAAGATCGTCGCCCACTGGGCAGGCGCGCCCGGCAGCGCGGTGACTTCGGTGCAGTGGCCGAACAGGTACCAGGCTTCGCCGCTGGTCTCCTGGACGGTTTGCGCGTCGACAATCGTCGGAAGCCACTCATGCACCAGCATCACGTGGAATTCGCCGCGCTTGTCGCCGAGGGTCTGCCGGTACTCGTCGCGATAGCAGAGCACCAGCGCCGGATCGACCCCGACCATCGACATCCCCAGCAGCGCCACCCGGCTGAGGAAATCAGAGGTTTTTTGCGCCGTTTTGGCGAAACGATTGAGGAATCCTTTGATGTGTTGGGCTTTACCGTTCGGTGAGAATGGCAGGAGTACCGGCTGATAGCCTAACCGCTCGACCAGGCGGATAAAGTCAGCCACCACCTGCGCATCGTAATAGCTGGTAAAGGGATCCTGCACCACCAGCACGGTTTTCGCTTTTTGCTCCGGGCTCAGGGTCTCCAGCTGCTCCAGGGTCAGGTTGGCGGAGCGGTGGCCCACCAGCTGACGCTGCAGCGACGGCGTGGAGAGCAGCGGCAGGTCAATCATGCCGATATGCTTTTCGGACAGCTTGCGCACCAGCGGCTGGTTGATAAAGAAGTTGAAGGTCTTCGGTGCGCGGGCCATCAGCGGGGCATAGCTCTCAACCGTCGCCACCAGGTGATCGCGCACCGGGCGCAGGTAACGGCTGTGATAGAGCTGCAGGAAGCGCGAGCGGAACTCCGGCACGTCGATCTTAATCGGGCACTGGGTGGAGCAGGCTTTACAGGCCAGGCAGCCCGACATCGCCTCTTTCACCTCGTGGGAGAAATCGTACTCCCCTTTGCGCGCATGCCAGCTGTTGCGGGTGCGTTCGACAAGGGTGCGCAGGCTGGCGCGTTTTTCCGGCAGCTCTTTCTCCAGCGCCAGCGGATCCACGCCGCGGTCGGCCAGCAGACGCAGCCACTCGCGCACCAGGGTCGCACGCCCTTTCGGGGAGTGGATACGGTTGCTGGTGATCTTCATCGACGGGCACATCGGGCTTTTGGCATCGAAGTTAAAGCACAGACCGTTGCCGTTACACTCCATCGCGCCGCGCCAGGAGGCGCGCACCGCAATCGGGATCTGGCGATCAAAGGTGCCGCGTTTAACCGCGTCCACCTGCATCATCGGGGCATCGACGCCCGCTGGCGGGCAGATTTTACCCGGGTTGAGGCGGTTATCCGGGTCAAAGGCCGCCTTGATTTTGCGCAGCTCGCCAAACAGCGCCTCGCCGAAGAAGGCCGGGCTGTACTCTGCGCGGAACCCTTTCCCGTGCTCGCCCCACAGCAGACCACCGTATTTTGCGGTAAGCGCAACGACCTCATCGGAGATCCGCTTCATCAGCATCTCCTGCTGCGGATCGCACATGTCCAGCGCCGGACGCACGTGCAGCACCCCGGCGTCGACGTGGCCGAACATGCCGTAGCTCAGACCGTGGCTGTCCAGCAGGGCGCGGAATTCCACAATGTAGTCGGCAAGGTGTTCCGGCGGAACGCAGGTATCCTCGGCAAAGGGGATCGGCTTGGCTGCGCCTTTGGCGTTACCCAGCAGGCCCACCGCTTTTTTACGCATCGCATAGATACGCTCGATACCAGCCAGCTCGTTGCACAGTTGCCAGCCAATCACTCCGCCCTCGGCCCGGGCGATCAGCTCGTCCAGCCGCTGGCACAGGGCCTCGACCTGGCTTTCGATAAGCGCAGCGTCATCACCGGCAAACTCAACGATATTCAGGCCCAGCATCTCTTTGTCGGGCACGTCGGTAATCAGCTCGCTGACCGAGTGCCAGACGATATCTTCCCGCGCCAGGTTCAGAACCTTAGAGTCGACGGTTTCTACCGACAGCGCGCGGGCATCCACCATAAAGGGGGCATTGCGCAGCGCGGAATCAAAGGAGTTGTACTTCACGTTCACCAGACGGCGCACTTTTGGCAGTCGGGTGATGTCGAGACGCGCTTCGGTGATAAAGGCCAGCGTGCCTTCGGAACCGGTCAGTATGCGGGTCAGATCGAACTGGCTCAGGTCGTCATTAAAGACGTGGCGCAGATCGTAGCCGGTCAGGAAGCGGTTCAGTTTCGGGAATTTATCGATAATCAGCTGGCGGTTATCGCGACAGCTCTCCAGCACGGTGCGGTAGATGCGCCCGGCGGTGGTGTTGTCCTTGCCGAGCGTCTCGGCCAGTTCGACCGGCACGGGCTGGGTATCAAGAATATCGCCCCCCAGCAGCACCGCCCGCACGCCGAGGACGTGATCGGAGGTTTTGCCGTACACCAGCGAGCCCTGACCCGAAGCGTCGGTATTGATCATCCCGCCGAGGGTGGCGCGGTTACTGGTCGAGAGCTCCGGGGCAAAGAAGTAGCCGTAGGGCTTCAGATACTGGTTAAGCTGATCCTTAATCACCCCGGCTTCTACCCGCACCCACCCCTCTTCCGGGTTGATCTCGATGATGCGGTTCATATAGCGGGACATATCGACAACGATGCCGGTGTTCAGCGCCTGGCCGTTGGTGCCGGTGCCGCCACCGCGGGGGGTAAAGATCAGCGAAGCGAAACGCTCCTGGGAGGCCAGACGGGCCAGGAGGGCCACATCAGCGGTAGAACGGGGAAACACGACGGCATCGGGAAGTAGCTGGTAGATACTGTTGTCGGTCGCCATGGTCAGCCTGTCGGCATAACTGGTGGCGGTATCGCCGGTAAAACCCTGTTGCTCCAAAGCCTGCAAAAAATTGACCACCAGCTGAACGACGCCAGGTGCCTGAGAAATTTGTGGGATCATTACTGTCGACCCTGCCCCATCTGAATTGTTGTAGATAATCGTTTGCGTTGTATCTCACATTTTGTATCACATTTTATTCATATGCGCCCGACAGAATTACAGGCAGAATCAGCCTGTTAAAAATCGCTGAAATCACTAATGATTAGAGTGATGCGGTTTCCTGTTCTCACCGGCCTTTCCGGTGTATTTCAAAGGTAAATTTCAACTATGGTCAATCGACACCAGCCCAGGGACGTTGCACAAGTTTTGCTGTCGGTGCTGTTTCTGGCAATCATGATTATTGCGTGTCTGTGGATTGTTCAACCCTTCATTCTTGGCTTCGCCTGGGCGGGGACGGTGGTGATCGCCACCTGGCCACTGTTCCTCCGGCTGGAGCGTTTGCTGTTTGGTCGCCGTGCGCTGGCCGTGCTGGTAATGACGCTGCTGCTGGTGCTGCTGTTTGTTATTCCTATCGCCTTACTCGTTAACAGCCTGGTGGATGGCAGCGGTCCGCTGATCGCTAACTTCACCAGCGGGGAGATGACGCTCCCGACGCTGGACTGGCTGAACGACATCCCGCTGATTGGCGATAAGCTCTATGCCGGCTGGCATAACCTGCTGGACATGGGCGGCAGCGCGATCATGGCAAAAGTGCGGCCCTACATTGGCGCAACCACCACCTGGTTTGTCGGTACCGCCGCGCACCTGGGCCGCTTTGTGGTCCACTGCGTGCTGATGCTGCTGTTCAGCGCCCTGCTCTACTGGCGCGGCGAACAGGTGGCGCTCGGGGTTCGTCATTTTGCGACACGTCTGGCGTCGGCGCGTGGCGATGCGGCGATGCTGCTGGCAGCGCAGGCCGTGCGCGCGGTGGCGTTAGGTGTGGTGGTGACGGCGCTGGTGCAGTCGGTGCTGGGCGGGATTGGTCTGGCGATTGCCGGCGTGCCGTACGCCACCCTGTTTACGGTGCTGATGCTGTTAACCTGTCTGATGCAGCTGGGCCCTCTGCTGGTGCTGGTCCCAGCGATTGTCTGGCTCTACTGGAGCGGTGATACCACCTGGGGCACGGTGCTGCTGGTCTGGAGCTGCGTGGTGGGCACGATGGATAACGTCATCCGCCCAATCCTGATCAAGATGGGGGCCGACCTGCCGTTAATCCTGATCCTCTCCGGCGTTATTGGCGGCTTGATTGCCTTCGGGATGATCGGTCTGTTTATCGGGCCGGTGCTGCTGGCGGTCTCCTGGCGTCTGTTCTCCGCGTGGGTGCAGGAAGTGCCGCTCCCGCCGACTGACCCGGATGTCCTGCTTCAGAGGCTTCAGGACGAGCGAGAGCTGAGAAAGTAATTTCCCCCGTTCTGGTGGGTTCGCCCACCAGAATGTTAAGCGGCACTTATCATTTGGATTTCCATTAAGCGCGGCTTAACCCGCTTTTATCTGCAATTGCCTCATTCCCCTCATAAAATCTTCACTTTCTTTAAACTATTGAGACGAATCTGATCGACGCAAAAATTCACCATGCCTACTATTAGGTCACGGTTATGAATCAACAACACCTTGATTTATAAGCATGGAAATCCCCTGAGTGAAACAACGAATTGCTGTGTGTAGTCTTTGCCCATCTCCCACGATGGGCTTTTTTTTATAATAAAATTAATGCTCCTGCCTGTGCTGCGGGCCCCCACTGACGATAATGACGGACAGCGACACCCGCCAGGGGGACTGCTCTTACAGCACTACTCTTCGTTATACATTCCACCAATATAAAACAAAGTCGTTGTCAGCATTCACGTATGAGATGTGAGCGTTAACAGGCATGTCAGGTGTAACTGGATTAACCGGAGCCACAGGAGTATCAGGAGTAACAGGCGCCACAGGAGTAGATGGCGTGTCAGGGGTTACAGGTACAACCGGATCCACTATAGGGGTTGGCACAGGCTCAGGGGTTGGTACAGGCGTCGGTGGAGTAATATCAGTAAACTCTTTGTATTTACCCGTTTCCAGATTGGCGACAATTTCAGCGTAATGAGCTGGGCCATAGGCAGCGACAGTTGCAATGCCTTTATCATCAACAGAACGTTCAAAACCATACTGGCCTTCTGTGGTAACTGACTTGTTCCAGCCACGACCGACCTCTTCAGTGCCAATGTAACCACGCGTGTGGACATGTGAGTAGTCACCACTTTTCACATCAACCATATGTGAGCGCTGAGTTGGAGATACAACGTTAACGCCAACACGAGTCACTTCATCGTTTTTCACTACACTGGTGCGATAGGCCGCATTTGCAACATCGTTGTAAAGAGAGACATGACCGACAGTATTCACACCATCATTCACGCCATGCACACTGATACCACCCATACCGTCTTTATAGCTACCCGTTGCCACGGCCGTCTTAGTGCCATTGGTTACCGCTACAGAATGAGAGCGATAGTCTGTAGAAATAACGTTACTTTCCATTCGGGTGACATTACCAATAGTGGTCGTTTTGGTACCCACTATCGCACCGTCGTTCACAGCCACAGTACGAGTGGTGTCACCCATATTGATTGAGCCACGCGCAAAGCCGTTAAAGGTGTGCCCATTATCAATGCGGCTGGCTTTACGATCATTAACATTATGGCCATTGAAAGAATGATTATTAAACGAATGATTATTAAAAGAATGCCCGCCCATATGGCCACCACCGTGACCACCGTGACCACCGTGACCACCGTGAGCGGAGGCAGCAAAAGAGCAAAGAATAAGTAAACCTAAAAAAGAACGTTTCATTTTTGAATTCCACACTTAAATTAATAGAACAGCGCGGGGTAATCATATTCATGAGAATGACCCCGGCGCGTAATCAACTATTTGCTATCGCTGAAGAAGCACAATCAACTCATTAAACGCGACAACCTTAAATCTCAAGTGGGCTATATAACCCGGAGCATAAACAATCTAATGCTTTAGCATTAATACTTCCGTATATAATTCTCTATTGGGATGTGATCTCTTGCGAAATAACATCCTGAATAGTACGAATAGACATTCTTATGCCTGGATTGTTCTGCAACAAAGAAAAAGGCCATCGTGCGTTAATAGTAATTACCTCTTAGCTCCTGACGTCGCTCATTAAGAATGTTCTTACAAGAAAAAACAGTCAACGCTAACGGCCCTGAATAGCACAAATACATCAAATAAAAACAGCGTTAAAAGATCTGGCTATTTTTTAAGCACTTGAAATTTTTATTTAAATCGCGCAGGCAAACACGGTGATAACACAACGATTAACGTCAGTGCTCTATCTCTGTTTATATTACCATTAACCGTGATTGATATTCCTGAATAGGGATAGATGTTATGTCATAACAAGTGACAATCATACTGGCGCAATTGCGATGAGGTGCAAATAAGCATGAAACATAAAAAAGGCGAGGACCAAAGTCCTCGCCTTTATGCGTTGCAGAAGCGTGACGTTACTTGTTCAGTTCCGCCAGGCTCAGCCAGGTTTGCACCACGGTGTCCGGGTTCAGGGACAGACTGTCGATCCCCTCTTCCATCAGCCAGGCAGCAAAGTCTTCATGGTCAGAAGGTCCCTGACCGCAGATGCCAACATATTTACCCTGTTTCTTCGCCGCGCGGATGGCCATCGACAGCAGCGCTTTGACCGCCTCGTTACGCTCATCAAACAGCGCAGAGACTACGCCAGAGTCACGATCCAGGCCCAGCGCCAGCTGCGTCATATCGTTGGAGCCGATAGAGAAGCCATCGAAGTGCTCCAGGAACTGATCCGCCAGCAGGGCGTTGGACGGGATCTCACACATCATGATGATTTTGAGACCGTTCTCGCCGCGCTTCAGCCCCTGACGGGCCAACTCGTCGACAACCGCTTTCGCCTGATCGACGGTACGCACGAACGGCACCATGATTTCGACGTTGGTCAGCCCCATCTCGTTACGCACGCGTTTCACCGCGTCGCACTCCAGCGCAAAGCAGTCGCGGAAGCTGTCAGAGACGTAACGACCGGCGCCGCGGAAGCCCAGCATCGGGTTCTCTTCTTCCGGCTCGTAACGCTCGCCGCCCACCAGGTTGGCATATTCGTTAGATTTGAAGTCGGAGAGACGCACAATGACGCGTTTCGGGTAGAAGGCTGCGCCCAGGGTAGCGATCCCTTCGGTCAGACGGCCAACGTAGAACTCTTTCGGCGAGTCGTAGCCCTTCATCATCTCGCGGATCTCTTTCTGCAGCTTCGGATCCTGGTCGTCAAACTCCAGCAGCGCGCGAGGGTGAACCCCGATCATGCGGTTGATGATGAACTCCAGACGCGCCAGGCCAACGCCTTCGTTAGGCAGGCAGGCGAAGTCAAAGGCGCGGTCCGGGTTACCGACGTTCATCATGATCTTCAGCGGCAGGTCCGGCATGGTGTCAACGCTGGAGCTCTTGACGCTAAAGTCGAGGATCTCGGCGTAGACGTAGCCAGTATCGCCTTCGGCACAGGAGACGGTGACGTTCTGGTCATCCTTCATGCGCTCGGTGGCGTCACCGCAGCCCACTACGGCCGGGATGCCCAGCTCACGGGCGATGATTGCCGCGTGACAGGTACGCCCGCCACGGTTGGTGACAATCGCCGCAGCCTTTTTCATGATCGGTTCCCAGTCCGGGTCGGTCATGTCGGTCACCAGCACGTCGCCCGGCTGGATACGGTTCATTTCGCTGATGTCGTGGATCACCTTCACCGGACCAGCGCCGATGCGGTGGCCGATGGCGCGGCCTTCCGCGATGATATTGCCCTGGGCATGCAGCGTATAACGTTCCATCACCTGACCGCGGGAACGCACGGTTTCAGGTCGCGCCTGGACGATAAACAGTTTGCCGGTGTTGCCATCTTTGGCCCATTCGATATCCATCGGACGGCCATAGTGCTTCTCGATCTGCACCGCCTGCTTCGCCAGCTCCTGCACTTCGGCATCGGTCAGGGAGAAGCGGTCACACTGCTCCTGCGGCACATCTTCAATTCGCACCTGCTTGCCATGCTCCTGAGTCGGAGCATAGATCATGCGGATTTTTTTCGAGCCCATGGTGCGACGCACGATAGCCGGGCGATCCGCTGCCAGAGTTGGCTTGTGAACGTAGAACTCGTCCGGGTTAACGGCACCCTGCACCACCATCTCGCCAAGACCCCAGGCGGAGGTGATAAAGACCACCTGATCGAAGCCCGATTCGGTATCAATAGAGAACATCACGCCTGACGAGGCCAGATCCGAACGCACCATGCGCTGCACGCCAGCCGACAGCGCCACGCCGCGGTGGTCATAACCCTGATGTACGCGGTAGGAGATCGCGCGGTCGTTAAACAGGGAGGCGAACACATGTTTTACTGCCACCAGCACGGCATCGTAGCCCTGCACGTTGAGGAAGGTCTCCTGCTGCCCGGCGAACGAGGCGTCCGGCATATCTTCTGCGGTGGCGGAGGAGCGCACGGCAAAGGAGGCCTGCGCATCATCAGCAGAGAGCTGGTTGTAGGCGTCGTGAATGGCTTGTTCCAGTTCAGGCTGGAAAGGTGTATCGATAATCCACTGGCGGATTTGGGTCCCGGCCTTTGCAAGCTCAGAGACATCATCAATGTCCGTGTTATCCAGTAGTTCGTAAATGCGCTGGTTTACGCCGCTTTGGTCCAGAAAATAGTTAAAGGCATCGGCGGTAGTCGCAAATCCATTCGGTACGGAGACACCCATACTGGACAGATTCGTAATCATTTCACCCAGGGAGGCATTTTTGCCTCCAACTCTGTCTACATCATTCATGCCGAGTTGGTTATACCAAAGCACCAGCGGTGACGAGCCATTGTTGGACATCGAAACAATCCTTTTGTGATATATGAACGGGTTTTAAGAAACTCCTTACTGCGTATTTATACTGTCATATTTATTCGCGCTAAAAAAACGGTGAATCGTGTAAGCACTTTTATTTTTTAGCTTTTCAGACTGTTCCCGCTTAAATCCTAACCTGATGATTCTTATAGAATCCCACAAAAAAACTCAGACTTTAGGGTGATTTTGAAAAATGAAACACCCCTTTCATTAAAAATAAAAATAGCGTTTCATTTTTAATTTCCGTCCGGCGTTGACTGTTGTATTTTACTTTTTTAATTTATGCTTTCAGTCAATTACATCTGATATACAGAGTGTGCAAAATGGATAATGCTGTCGATCGCCACGTTTTTTATATTTCCGATGGTACGGCAATCACCGCCGAAGTGTTGGGCCATGCGGTGATGTCGCAATTCCCGGTCTCTATCAACAGCATCACGCTGCCGTTCGTGGAAAACGAGAGCCGTGCCCGAGCGGTGAAAGATCAAATTGACGCCATTTTCCAGCAGACCGGTGAGCGTCCGCTGGTGTTCTACTCGATTGTGATCCCGGAAATCCGCAATATCATTCTGCAAAGTGAAGGCTTCTGTCAGGACATTGTCCAGGCGCTGGTGGCCCCGTTGCAGGAGGAGCTGAAGCTGGATCCGACCCCGGTGGCACACCGTACCCACGGCCTGAACCCGGCGAATATCATCAAGTATGACGCCCGTATCGCCGCCATTGATTACACCCTCGCCCACGACGACGGTATTTCGATGCGTAACCTCGATCAGGCCCAGGTCATTCTGCTCGGCGTTTCCCGTTGCGGGAAAACCCCCACCAGCCTCTATCTGGCGCTTCAGTTCGGGATCCGCGCCGCAAACTACCCCTTTATTGCCGACGACATGGACAATCTCGTTCTCCCGGCGGCGCTTAAACCCCTGCAGCATAAGCTCTTCGGTCTGACCATTAACCCGGAACGGCTGGCGGCGATCCGCGAAGAGCGCCGGGAGAACAGCCGCTACGCCTCAATGCGTCAGTGCCGTCTGGAAGTCGCCGAAGTCGAAGCCCTGTACCGGAAAAACAACATTCCGTGTCTGAACAGTACCAACTATTCGGTAGAAGAGATCGCCACCAAAATCCTCGACATTATGGGCCTCAACCGTCGCATGTACTAATCGACTAGTACATCAGTCCATAATCCTTTATACTCCCACCCCACAACAGGGCACCGCTTGTGCCCTGCACTTGAATTCAGCGGGGATTGGTTTAAGGTGATGCCCATCACTTCCCGGTAAGTTACCGTTGAAGCACTACATTCTGAGAAATACCATGAACAAAACCGATGAACTGCGCACAGCGCGTATCGATAGCCTGGTGACGCCAGCTGAACTGGCCCAGCGGTACCCTGTTTCTGCGGCAGTGGCAGAAAACGTGACAACGTCACGCAAACGTATTGAAAAAATCCTTAACGGGGAAGATCGCCGCCTGCTGGTGATTGTTGGCCCCTGCTCTATTCACGATCTTGATGCCGCAATGGACTATGCCCAACGCCTGAAAGGGCTGCGGGATAAGCACCATTCTCTTCTGGAAATCGTGATGCGCACCTACTTCGAGAAGCCGCGCACCGTGGTGGGCTGGAAAGGGCTGATCTCCGACCCTGATCTAAACGGCAGTTACAGGGTGAATCACGGCATTCAGCTGGCGCGTAAGCTGCTGTTGCAGGTTAACGAGCTGGGCGTGCCGACTGCCACCGAATTCCTCGATATGGTGACCGGTCAGTTTATCGCCGACCTGATTAGCTGGGGGGCCATTGGGGCTCGCACCACCGAAAGCCAGATCCACCGTGAAATGGCCTCGGCGCTCTCCTGTCCGGTGGGCTTTAAAAACGGTACCGACGGCAATACCCGCATCGCGGTGGACGCCATCCGCGCCGCCCGCGCCAGCCACATGTTCCTGTCGCCGGACAAGAATGGTCAGATGACTATCTATCAGACCAGCGGCAACCCGTACGGGCACATCATCATGCGCGGCGGCAAGCAGCCGAATTATCACTCTCAGGATCTGGCGGAAGCCTGCGATACCCTGCGTGAGTTCGACCTGCCCGAGCAGCTGGTGGTGGATTTCAGCCACGGCAACTGCCAGAAACAGCACCGCCGTCAGCTGGACGTCTGCGATGAGATTTGCCAGCAGATCCGCAACGGCTCAACCGCTATCGCCGGGATCATGGCCGAAAGCTTCCTGCGCGAAGGCACGCAAAAAGTGGTGGTCGGTCAGCCCATCACCTACGGTCAGTCAATTACCGACCCTTGCCTGAGCTGGGAAGATACCGAGGTGTTGCTGGATAAACTTGCCTCGGCAGTCGACAGTCGTTTTTAAAAGCCATGCCGGGTGGCGGCTTCGCCTTACCCGGCTTTTTCCCAGGCCGCACCATTCCTACCTCACTGTTTTTTCATAAAACGCTTGCCGTCAAAATCGATTTGTTGATAATGATTATCATTGTTACATTGATTGCTATTTTGAAAAACATTATGTCACGTATGGATAACACTGCAGCAACGCTCACTCGTCCTGAAGACAAAACACAGCCTGCCCCAGGCGCAACCGACCGTCGCATCGACAGTAAACAGCTGTTGGGCGAGGAAGGCCGCGTCATAATTGAGCATGACGGCCAGCACTACCTGTTGCGTCAGACACATGCCGGAAAATTGATCCTCACAAAATAAGTTCCCCCCGCCAGCCACCCAGGTTCCCCCAGGCAGCCAGCGCTTTTCACTTTTAAATGGAGAGTGGCTCATGCCATACCTGAATACCGCATCTTTACGCCCGTCGCTGCTGGCGCTGGCGATTGTCAGTGCCCTGCCGGGCGCGGCGATTGCCGCCACCGACGACATGACCGTTACCGCCACCGGCAATGCCCGCAGCGCCTTTGAAGCGCCGATGATGGTCAGCGTCATTGATGCTACCGACCCGGAAAATCAAACCGCCAGCTCCGCCGCCGATCTGCTGCGCCACGTGCCCGGCCTGACTCTCGACGGCACCGGGCGCACCAATGGCCAGGACGTCAATCTGCGCGGATACGATCGTCGCGGCGTACTGGTGCTGGTGGACGGCGTGCGTCAGGGCACCGATACCGGTCACCTGAACAGCACCTTCCTCGACCCGGCGCTGATCAAGCGTATCGAGATCGTGCGCGGACCCTCGGCGCTGCTGTACGGCAGCGGCGCAATGGGCGGGGTGATCGCCTATGACACCGCCGACGCGAAAGATCTGCTCCAGGCCGGACAAACCAGCGGCTACCGCGTGTTTGGTACCGCCGCCACCGGCGATCATAGCCTCGGCATGGGGGCCAGCGCCTTTGGCCGTACCGACACCCTCGACGGTCTGGTGGCCTGGTCGAGCCGGGATCGCGGAGATATCCGCCAGGGCGGTGGCGGCACTGCGCCGAATGACGAATCGATCAACAACATGCTGGCGAAAGGCAGCTGGCAGATGGACGAGGCCCAGTCCCTGAACGGCTCGCTGCGTTACTACAATAACGCGGCGCAGGAGCCGAAAAATCCGCAGACCATCGAGGCGGACGACAGCAGCAACCCGATGACCGACCGCTCCACCATTCAGCGGGACGTCCAGCTCGGGTATCACCTCGCCCCGGCGGGCAACAACTGGCTGAACGCCGATGCCCGCCTCTACTGGTCTGAGGCACGAATCAATGCCCAGAACATCGACGGCAGCGGCGAATTCCGCCAGCAGACCACCAAAGGCGGCAAAGTGGAGAACCGCACCCGCCTGTTCGCCGACTCCTTCGCCTCGCACCTGCTGACCTACGGCGGGGAGTATTACCGTCAGGAGCAGGAGCCGTCCGGTGCCACTACCGGCTTCCCGGATGCGAGCATCGATTTCAGCTCCGGCTGGATCCAGGATGAGATCACCCTGCGCGATCTGCCGATCACCCTGCTGGGCGGTACCCGCTACGATAACTACAGCGGCAGCAGCGAGGGCTACGACGATGTGGACGCCGATAAATGGTCCTCGCGCGCCGGGATCACCGTGGCGCCGGCGGACTGGCTGATGCTGTTCGGCTCTTATGCCCAGGCCTTCCGCGCCCCGACGATGGGCGAAATGTATAACGACGCCAAACACTTCTCCATTGGCCGGTTCTACACCAACTACTGGGTGCCGAACCCGAACCTGCGCCCGGAAACCAACGAAACCCAGGAGTACGGGTTTGGTCTACGCTTTGACGATCTACTGCTGGCTAACGATGCACTGGAGTTCAAAGCCAGCTACTTTGATACCCATGCCAAAGATTACATCTCCACCACCGTCGATTTTGCCGCTGCGACCACCATGTCGTACAACGTGCCGAACGCCAAAATCTGGGGCTGGGACCTGATGGCGAAATACTCCGCCAGCCTGTTCAACCTCGACCTGGCCTATAACCGCACCCGCGGCAAAGACAGCGACACCGGCGAGTACATCTCCAGCATCAGTCCGGACACCGTCTCCAGCAAGCTGGATGTCCCGCTGGCGCAGAGCGGCTTTAGCGTCGGCTGGATCGGCACCTTCGCCGATCGTTCCACCCATGTGAGCAGCAGCTACAGCCACCAGCCGGGCTACGCGGTGAATGATTTCTACGTCAGCTATCAGGGGCAGCAGGCGCTGAAAGGGGTGACCACCACCCTGGTGCTCGGCAACGCTTTCGACAAAGAGTACTGGTCTCCGCAGGGCATCCCGCAGGATGGCCGCAACGGCAAGATTTTCGTGAGTTATCAGTGGTAATTACCCTGCCCCGGTTCTGCCGGGGCATTTATCCCGAAGGAAGAGAGAATGAATCACTACACACGCTGGCTTGAACTAAAAGAACAGAATCCCGGGAAATACGCGCGTGATATCGCTGCTCTGATGAACATCAGCGAAGCCGAACTGACCTGGGCCCGGGTAGGCCACGATGCGTGGCGTCTGCACGGCGACATCCGCGAGATCCTCGGCGCGCTGGAAGCCGTGGGCGAAACCAAATGCATCTGCCGTAACCAGTACGCGGTCCACGAGCAGGTAGGTACCTTTACCCATCAGCACCTGAATGGCCACGCCGGACTGGTACTCAACCCGCGCGCCCTGGATCTGCGTCTGTTCCTCCACCAGTGGGCCAGCGCGTTTCATATCACCGAGACCACCGCCCGCGGCGAACGTCAGAGTATCCAGTTTTTCGACCATCAGGGCGACGCCCTGCTGAAGGTCTACACCACCGATAACACCGACGTCTCAGCCTGGGGCGACGTGCTGTCGCGCTTTATCTTCGCCGATAACCCGCCGCTGGCGCTGAAAGCTGCCGATCCGGCAGTCAACGTGGCCAGCGCTGATGCGCCAACGGTGGACAGCGAGTGGCGCGCCATGACCGACGTGCACCAGTTCTTCGGCCTGCTGAAGCGCCACAGTCTGACCCGTCAGCAGGCGTTCCGCCTGGTGGGCGACGATCTGGCCTGTCAGGTGGATAACAGCGCCCTGTCCCGGCTGCTGAATAGCGCCCGTGAGGATGGCAACGAGATCATGATTTTCGTCGGCAACCGCGGTTGCGTGCAGATCTTCACCGGCGCGGTCGAGAAGGTGGTGCCGATGAAGGGCTGGCTGAACATCTTCAACCCGGCCTTTACCCTGCATCTGCTGGAGGAGACCATCGCCGAAAGCTGGGTGACGCGCAAACCCACCGCCGATGGCCATGTCACCAGCCTCGAACTCTTTGCCGCCGACGGGACCCAGATCGCCCAGCTGTACGGTCAGCGCACGGAAGGCGAGCCAGAGCAGAGACAGTGGCGTTCACAGATCGACGCCCTGACGGTAAAAGGGCTGGCCGCATGAGAAAACTGCTCGCTGTCTTTGTCGCGCTCCCGCTGGCCGCCTTTGGCGCCGCGCAGGAGAAGATCGTTGCCCTCGGCGGCGACGTGACGGAGATTGTCTACGCCCTGGGGGCCGAAGGTTCGCTGGTGGCGCGCGACAGCACCAGCCAGTGGCCGGAGCAGGTCACCGCCCTGCCGGACGTGGGCTACCTGCGCCAGCTCAATGCCGAGGGGATCCTGGCGATGCGCCCGACGCTGGTGTTAGCCAGCGCCCAGGCGCAACCGTCTCTGGCCCTGAAACAGGTCGGGCAGAGTCAGGTTAATGTGGTGACGGTGCCGGGCAGTAACGCCCTCAGCGTAATCGACGAGAAAGTGCGGGTGGTGGCCCAGGCGACGCACCGCGTTGCACAAGGGGAAGCCTTACGCCAGCGCCTGCAGCAGGAGCTGGCCGCACTGCCCACCTCACCGATCAATAAACGGGTGCTGTTTATCCTCAACCACGGCGGGATGACCGCCATGGCCGCCGGGCAGGATACCGGTGCCGATGCGGCGATCCGCGCGGCCGGTCTGCAAAACGCCATGCAGGGGTTCTCCCGCTATCAGCCGCTCTCCCAGGAAGGGGTGATTGCCAGCCAGCCCGATCTGGTGGTGATTTCACAGGATGGCGTAAAGGCGATGGGCGGAGAAGCGAATCTGTGGAAGCTGCCAGGTCTGGCGCAAACCCCGGCGGGGCGTAATAAACAGGTGTTGCAGATTGACGATATGGCGCTGCTCGGGTTTAGCGTGCGCACTCCGCAGGCCATCGGGCAGCTGCGCAGCAAAGCCGGGCAGTTGCCCTGATGCCTCGCCGGATCGGCTATTCCCTGTGGGGACTGGCAATGGCGCTGGCGGTGATGACGCTGCTGGCCACCGGTTTTGGCGCGTTGCGCCTGCCGGTGACTTTGCTGTGGAGCAACAGTGACGAGGCGCTGCGCCAGATCTGGCTCACCATTCGCCTGCCGCGGGTGCTGCTGGCGCTGGTGATTGGCGGCTCGCTGTCGCTGGCGGGCTGCGTGATGCAGGGGCTGTTCCGCAACCCCCTCGCCGACCCCGGATTGCTGGGGATCAGCAGCGGTGCCGCCTGCGCCGTCGCGCTGTGGGTGGTGTTGCCGATAACCCTTCCCGCTCTGCTGATGCTTTACGCCCCGATGCTGGCGGCCTTTCTCGGCGCGCTGGCGGCAACAATCGTGATCTTCTTGCTAAGCCAGCAGCGGGAGAGTTCGCTCTCGCGGCTGCTGCTGGTGGGGATCGCCATCAACGCCCTGTGCGGCGCGGCGGTGGGCGTACTCTCCTGGGTCAGCAATGACGCCCAGCTGCGCCAGCTCTCACTGTGGGGCATGGGCAGCCTCGGCCAGGCCCAGTGGTCCACTCTGCTGGCGGTCACCTCGCTGATGATCCCCACCGTGCTGGTGATCTGGCGGCTGGCATCGGCCCTGAATCTGCTGCAACTGGGCGAGGAGGAAGCACACTATCTGGGTATCGACGTGCGGCTCGTTCAGCGTGTGTTGCTCCTGTGCAGCGCCCTGCTGGTGGCCGCCGCGGTGGCGGTCAGCGGAGTGATTGGTTTTATTGGCCTGGTGGTGCCGCACCTGATGCGGATGTGGCTGGGCTCCGATCACCGGGCGGTGATCCCCGGCTCGGTACTGGCGGGGGCGTTTCTGCTGCTGATCGCCGATACCGCCGCGCGGACGCTGGTCGCTCCGGCGGAGATGCCGGTGGGATTGCTGACCAGCATTCTTGGTGCCCCCTGGTTCCTGTGGCTAATTTTCCGCCGTGGAGGCCAGCATGGGTGAATCCTTTATTGCTGAAGGCTTGTCTTACCGCGTGGCAGGCCGGGCGGTAGTGCGTGACGTCACCCTGTCGCTCGCCCGGGGCGAGCTGGTGGCGCTGATCGGCCCCAACGGCGCAGGGAAATCGACCCTGCTGCGCCTGTTAACCGGCTTTCTTAAGCCGGATGCCGGGCGCTGTCTGCTGAACGGAAAACCGCTGGCGGGATGGAGCACCCAGGCGTTATCGCGCCAGCGGGCAGTAATGCGCCAGCAAACTCAGCTGGGCTTTGACTGGCCGGTGGAAGCGGTGATCGGGATGGGACGTGCCCCCTGGACGGGGCAGCCTGAGCCGCAGATCGTCAGCGAGGTGATGCAGCTTACCGGCTGTCAGCCGCTGGCCGGTCGTCAGTATGGGGCCCTGTCGGGGGGAGAGCAGCAGCGCGTTCAGCTCGCCCGGGCGCTGGCGCAGCTGTGGTGCGACGGCGCACCGCGGGGCTGGTTGTTTCTCGATGAGCCGACCTCGGCGTTAGATCTTTACCACCAGCAGCATCTGCTGCGCCTGCTGAAGGCGTTGACTGCGCAAAGGAATTTGCACGTCTGCGTGGTGCTGCACGATCTCAATCTGGCCGCCTTATGGGCCGACCGGATTGTGCTCCTGCATGAGGGGGAAATTGTCTCTCAGGGAACGCCGTCGGCGGTGCTGCAGGCTGATGACCTGGCGCGCTGGTACGGGGCGCAGGTTCATGTGGGGCAGCATCCATTGAACACTACCCCCCAGGTGTTTCTCGTCTCTTAGCTTGAGCAACTCACTTCCAGCCGCTTACCCCAGTCAGGTGGGCGGCTGACATAATCATCGCTGCGATCGATAAACGGCGTCCGCAGGGCTTCGTGTAAACGGTGCAGCTCGGCGTAATCCCCTTTCTCCGCCTGCTCAATCGCCCGCTGTGCCAGCCAGTTGCGCAGCACCATTGCCGGATTAACGGCATTCATCTGCGCCTGACGTTCATCATCGGCGATGTTCTCCTGCTGGAGACGCGTGCGATAAGTCGCAAACCAGTCATCAAAGGCCTGCCGGTCGATAAACTCGTCACGCAACGGTGAGGCAGCGCTCTGCTGCTCGGTTTGCCCCAGCATACGGAAGGTGCGGGTGTAGTCACTGCCTTCCCGTGCCATCAACGCAAACAGGGTATTCAGAAGTTCATTGTCGCCCTTCTCCTGAGTCATCAGCCCCAGCTTGCGGCGCATCAGTTTGCCGTACTGCTGCAGCAGCACCTCCTGATAGCCATCCAGCGCGTCGTTGAGGGCGTCAACATCGATAAACGGTGACAGGGACTGCGCCAGACGCTGCAGGTTCCACACGCCCACTGCCGGCTGATTATCAAAGCTGTAGCGGCCCTGATAGTCGGAGTGGTTACAGATATAGCCCGGCTGGTAGTCGTCAAGGAAACCGTACGGGCCGTAATCCATCGTCAGACCGAGGATCGACATGTTATCGGTGTTCATCACCCCGTGAGCAAAGCCGACCGTCTGCCAGCTGGCGATCAGTGAGGCGGTACGCGCTACCACATCCCGGAACCAAAGAATGTATTTATCGGCATCATCCTGCAACTGCGACCAGTGATGCTTGATGACAAAATCCGCCAGCTGGCGAACTTTCTCCGGCTCACGGCGATAGTAGAAGTGCTCGAAATGACCGAAGCGGGCGTGGCTCTGAGCGGTGCGGATCAGCATCGCCCCCTGCTCCATAGTTTCACGCGCCACCGGCGTGTCGCTGGTGACGATCGACAGCGCGCGGGTGGTGGGGATCCCGAGATAGTGCATGGCTTCTGAGGCCAGGCTTTCGCGGATAGTCGAGCGCAGCACGGCGCGCCCGTCGCCCATCCGTGAATAAGGGGTTAGTCCGGCCCCTTTAAGGTGCCAGTCCATCGTTTGCCCGTTGGCAAGCTGCTGTTCGCCGAGCAGGATCCCCCGCCCGTCCCCCAGCTGTCCGGCCCAGACGCCGAACTGATGGCCGCTGTAAACCTGGGCCAGCGGCTGCATGCCCGGCAGCAGGGTTTCGCCGCCAAAGACGCCAGCGCCCTGCTCGGGGCTAAACAACGAGTCCGGGATCGCCAGTTCGGCGGCCAGGGCCGTGTTATGCCAGATCAGGCGGGCATTATTCAGGGGAGTGGGTTGCAGAGCCGTATAAAAACCAGGTAATTCGTCATGCCAGTGCGCGGTAAAAGACAGGGTCATAGGTCCTCCTGCTTTTAGTGTAGTGGGTTTATCAGATGTTAAACACCAGGCAAGAAAAGGGTTATCCCTGCACCAGGGTGGTAATGCGTTCAAGGGGAACGGCAGGCCATAACCCGCCCTGCATGGCGCTAAAGCCAAATGTCGACAGGCGCTGCAGGACAACCTCATCGTCCACGCCCGCCACCATCAACGACTGACAGTAAGGCGAAACCTGAGTCATGATCGCCCGTAATAACAGCTCGAATGTATTATCATTTAAATGCTGTTGAATGAAGTTTTTATCCAGCGCCACACGTTTAAACATGCCATCAAAAATGGCTTTAGTGGAGGCATCCCCGGCGCCAAAATTGCCCAGCACCAGAGGAAAACGCAGGGCAAAGTCCATCAAGGCCGTATTCATATTGCCTTTATTCAGATCCGGATAATTCTCATTAATGCAGAACTCCAGCCACGGATGTTGCTCACCTATTGCAACCCCATTTTCTTCCGTTAACAGGTATTCAACAATGACCGGAGAGATATTTATCCATGCCGTCAGCTGTTGCTGAATAAAAAAGAGTTTGCAGCTGTCGAGCATTGCCAGCTGTTCCTGAAACAGCGTCAGCTCTTGCGCGGGAGACAGGTACGGGCGCACCAGCTCCGTCGGGATACGGACCTGATTATCCACCCCGACAAAGTTCACGACTATTTCAAGACCGGTAAGCACCCCAGAATCCTGTCGCGCAGGGAGTAATAACAATTCAGACTGATAAGCAATATCCAGCATCACAATCATGGCGTCCGACCCGGTTTAAAAACGATACAAGACATCCTGAAACATATGCTGAAGCAATTCAACTTTATGGATTTTAATAAGATTAATTTCATTCGTTCCATTAAATATTCGGATTTTCCTTAGTCCTGAAATAATCTTATCCTGGATACTGCTTAATAGCCAGTTGTCGTTAAGAACAAGAATTGCATCAAATTAATTCAGCGGCTAACTATTTCTCCACAATTAAGGCCGGCTAATGAATTTCATTTTCAGATGAAAGAAAATGTCGCGCCAGGGGGCGCGACAGGACTAAATACGCCGGGCTTGCCAGAAGTTTTTGCGCCAGTAAACGTTATTAAGAGAGGAACGCATCACCCCCCGGCTGGTGGAGGCATGAATAAACTGGTTATCGGTGTCGTAAATCCCGACGTGCAGCCCGCTTTCGCCGGAGCCGGTTTTAAAGAATACCAGGTCGCCCGGGAGCAGATCGTCTTTATCAATTTCGGTGCCGATAGTTGCCTGCTGGCGGGTTTCGCGCGGCAGCTTGAGCGCAAACCGATCGCGGAAAGTCAGCAGCACAAATCCCGAACAATCAATTCCGCCACGCGACATGCCGCCGTAGCGATAAGGGGTGCCGCCCCAGTTATGCAGCTGATCGTTCAGGCCTGCAATCACGGCGATAGAATCAGACAGCCGCGCATTCGGCGGCGGTGCGCGATGGCTGCTGCATCCTGCAAGAAATAGCGCGGCCACAAGGAGAAAACAGAATCGCATTCCTGACGAATCCTCTGATTTTTTGTGCTTTCTGTAATTTAGCCTGTGAATATGTCGCTCTGCAACAAGCGGTTATTCCTGCGATGTCGAAATGATCATTCTGTGACCTTCGATATCCAGCCGACGGAAGGACATGTCGTAGGCTTTGGCCAGATTCGGCGGCGTCAACACGCTGTCGCGCGTGCCGCTGGCGATCAACTGACCCCGTTTCAGCAGCCAGACACGATGGGCGTGGCGCAGCGTGTGATTCAGATCGTGGCTGCTCATCACCACCGCAATGCCCTGGCGGGAGAGCGCGCTTAACAGCCGGTCGAGCGCCACCTGCTGGGCGACGTCGAGACTGTTCATCGGCTCGTCCAACAACAACAGCTGGCCGTGCGGGTTGCCGCTGGGGTGAATTTGCAGGATCACCGCAGCCAGCCGCACACGCTGCCACTCCCCGCCGGAGAGCTGGCTGACGTGTCGCGACAGCTTATCCTCAATCCCCAGCGCCGCTGCTACCTCGCTTAACAGCGTTTTTTGCTGACTGTCGTACTGATGCAGCGTCAGATAGTGCCAGACCGGCATGGCGAAGGGCGCAGTTTGCTGCTGCGCCAGATAGGCCCTGCGGCTGGCCAGCGACGCGGAGGACCACCGGGAAAGGGATTCACCCTGCAACAGGATTTCGCCCTGCCCGGCGCTCAGCCCGGCCATACGCGAAAGCAATGTGCTTTTACCTGCCCCGTTCGGGCCGACCAGGTGCAGGATCTCCCCCGCATTCACCTGGGCGGAAAGCGGCTGCAGACGCCCGTGTTCCGCCACGCCATTGAGCTGCATCAGAATCGACATTACTTCGCGAGTGCCAGCTTAATCGCTTCCATCAGGATCGGGTCCTCAGGCGTCATATCCGGCGCAAAACGCTGGACCACTTCACCATCGCGGCCAATCAGGAATTTTTCGAAATTCCATAAGATGTCATCCGGATAGAGCGGCGCGCGGCCTTTGCTCGCCAGGCGCTCATAAAAACCGCTGCTTTCAGGCGCGACAGCCACCGGTGCGGCGGCAATCAATTTTTGATACAGCGGATGGCGCGCTTCGCCGTTGACTTCGACTTTGCTGAACATCGGGAAGGTGATGCCATAGGTGGTGCTGCAGAAGGTTTTGATCTCCTCTTCGCTACCTGGCTCCTGGCCGAGGAACTGGTTGCACGGGAAACCCAGCACGGTAAAGCCATCCTTTGCCCATGCTTTGTGGATGTTTTCGAGCTGCTCATACTGCGGCGTCAGGCCGCATTTCGATGCCACGTTCACTACCAGCAGTACCTGGCCTTTGAACTCTTCCAGGGTGGTGGTTTTGCCATCAATGGTCGTTACTTCAGTGTTCAGAATATCGTTCGGCATAGCATTCTCTCAGGTTGTGGTTCAGATGGGCTGTACTTAACGTCCGGCTTTTAAGAGTAGCCAGATAAACACGGGTGCGCCCAGCGTTGCGGTCACTACCCCAATGGGCAGCTCCGCGGCGTTGAGTGCCAGGCGCGCGATGATATCAGCGCAAAGCAGCGTTGCACCCCCTGTCACTGCCGCAGCGGGCAGTAACAGCCGGTGATCGGTAATACCACACAAACGCAGCATATGGGGGATGACAAGACCGATAAATCCAATCGCGCCAGCCAGGGCCACGCTCACCCCCACCATCCAGCCGATAGCGACCACCAGCGTGTTGCGCCAGAAGGTGAGCGGCAGGCCGAGCTGGCGGGCGGAAATCTCCCCCAGCACCAGAATGTTCAGCGGCGCGGCCTGAAAGCAGGCCCAGACGATGGCTGGTGCCAGCAGCAGCATCAGCCAGCCCTGCCCCCAGTCCACGCCGCCGAAGCCGCCCATCATCCAGTACATCAGCTGACGCAGATCGAAGGCGGTGGAGAAATAGACCGCCCAGGTCATCAGGGCGCTACAGATGATCCCCAGCGCCACCCCGGCAAGCAGCAGGCGGCTCACGGAGAGATGACGACGGGCAAAACGCAGCAAAATGAGGGTAATGATCAGCGCCCCGACGATGGCGCAGAGGCTTAAACTCCAGCCCGATAACGCCCCGCCACCGAGCATCACGGCAGCAATCAGCCCGACCCCGGCGCCGTTCGAGACGCCTAATAACCCCGGCTCTGCCAGCGGATTATCGAACAGGGCCTGCATGATGGTTCCGCTAAGCGCCAGCGCCGCGCCTACCAGCACCACGGCCAGGGTGCGCGGGAGACGGATTTGCCAGATAAATAGCTCTCCCCGGGGAGTAAACCATGCCTCAGGCCCGATCCACCGATCGCCCGCGCACAGGCTCACCCCCAGCGCGATCACCAGCGCCAGTGACAGAAAGAGCAATTTACGCAGATCGGAGCGGTACTGCTGACGGGCAAATTCGGGCATCGGAGTCATTTTGCGTGTGAATGATGTAATTGATTTTACGGCGGGTTTACAGCAGCGCAAAGAAAAAAGGCCGCATCAGCGGCCTTTTTGGTTAGATCATATCACTCTGCTTTGGGTGAAGCGTTTTCGACACGGCTTTTTAACTTCTGGCCGGGTCTGAAGGTCACCACGCGGCGGGCTGTAATGGGAATATCCTCACCCGTCTTCGGGTTACGACCCGGACGTTGATTCTTGTCGCGCAAATCAAAGTTACCAAAGCCGGAGAGTTTTACCTGCTCACCATTTTCCAGAGCGCGACGGATCTCTTCGAAAAACAGCTCAACCAGCTCTTTGGCATCCCGTTTGCTAAGCCCAAGCTTATCAAACAGATATTCGGACATTTCAGCTTTTGTAAGCGCCATAGGTTCAATCCCTCAATGATGCCTGGAATCGCTCTTTTAATGCCTCTACACATTTGGCGACGGTAGCGGCAATCTCCTCTTCTTCGAGTGTACGGCTGGTATCCTGAAGGATCAGGCTGATAGCCAGGCTCTTAAAGCCCTCTGCTACGCCCTTGCCGCGGTACACGTCAAATAAGTTTACGCCAACTACCTGATTTACGCCAACTTTCTTACATTCGGCCAAAATATCTGCGGCAGGCACATTTTCAGCCACCACAACCGCGATATCACGACGGTTCGCCGGGAAGCGAGAAATGTCCTGAGCCTGAGGAATGACGCGGTCTGCGACCTTGTTCCACTCCAGCTCAAACGCCAGCGTACGGCCATTAAGATCCAGCTTGCGCTCCAGCTCTGGGTGCACAACACCAATGAAACCAACGCGTTCACCTTTCAGATAAATCGCGGCGCTCTGGCCCGGATGCAGGGCTGGAATAGCTTCAGCACGGAACTCAATTTCGGACAATTTACCGGTCAGATCGAGCACCGATTCCAGATCGCCCTTCAGGTCGTAAAAATCGACGCTGTTTTTGCTCAGATCCCAGTGCTCTTCATAGCGGTTGCCGCAGATA